>NZ_JAOVQN010000013.1:0-139285 GCF_025673445.1 Ruegeria marisflavi | reverse complement strand
ACAGACCTCAGCTTTACGGCAATCATCAATGCCTGCGCCGCTCTCCTGAACTCAAAGTGAATCTCAACAGACCCTAGACTACAGGAAACCTAACGAAGCGCTACCTTTCCTAATTGGTAGAGATATGCGAGTCAAACTTTGGATTCTGTGAAATCAGAAACTTCTCCAATGATGTTGGACATTGCACTTATTGATCGACCCAATAGATCGGAGAAATCCTGTATGAGTGAATATAGAATTGATTTTTGATGTCTAATCGCTGGCGGATCATCGAGCTTTGGCTCCATTGTTCGAGCGAGATCATCAACGGATTTTTTCGTCTCTTCTGTGGCTTGACGAGAAGATTCAATGACCGCAGCCAAATCCAACAGTTCATGTAGCTCATCAGGAATTTTCTCGACCGCGACGACGAAACCTCGAGAAAAATCACTTAAGCCCTTTGAGAGGCAGGCATCGAGATCTGGAATCATGCTGATCAAAAACCGGCTGTAGTTCGACATCGATGCAAGAAACTCTTCGAGAGACTTCGTCATAGCAGGTGCGTTGACCTGATGTGACGAATTCATCATTTTCTTGTATGTTTTGGAGAAGGACCGGGTAGCCCGCCCGGTTCGATCTACGAAACTTTCAATTTTTTTCGTCGCCTGTCTTAGGTTTTCTCCACCGGAAGCAAGAAAGTTTTCAACTTGAACCGCCGGGTCGTTTTCAAGAAGTATCGTCCAGTTCTGTAGTGGATTGAAGCTACTCCCCTCGTATTCTTGCTGAGGTAGGCTATCGGAGTGAGAATCTAGTATAACTTTTACTGTATCGGTCAGGTGTTTTCGCAAGGCATGTTCGAAGCTGGCTCGTGACGGAAAACTGAAATGCAGCACTCCTCGCTCTTCGAGTTTCTTTTTGAATATTTGACGCTTTTGAAGATCACTTGGATCAATATGCGAGAGGTTTGGAGCGGACTCAGAGAAGTAGAACATTATCTCGGGCCGACTATTCTTTCGCCAACTTTCATACGCCAGCTCAAACTCTTCCTCGGTTCCAGAACCCCACTTTTTGGTTTCTGTTCCGAAACGCACGCCAAGAATTCCCAAGTAGATATCGTAGTCGATACCCATCTGTTTGTTGATTGTATCCTGAGCAGACAAACCGGCGGCAGGTCTAGTATGTGTTTCCCATCTAAGAACTTCGAGAACAAACCCGAGATGGTTTCCGAGATCGTGTGTTAATTGCTTGCAAACAGTCTCAACGAGATCGCGCTCTTCACTAAGCCCTCCAGGGGAGGACAAGAACACTGTAATCTTACGGACAAGGTTAGACATGGAAGCAATCCTAAGTTGCATTTTTCCCAGACTAGTATCTCTTCTTTAACCCTGCAAGCTGCACTCTTGGGGTCGCCCTTCGACTGGGGCCGAAATTGCCTGGCCCACAGAGTTGGTGCCAGCGAGAGTGTAGATGTTCATAAGACGCCTCGCCGCAAGCATTCACCCGTTATCATGCGTGTCCCGCATGACGGGTGAAAGCGCAAATTGCGGGCGTTGCCTCAGATAAAGGGGATCAGGGGAATGCCGTTGCAGGCGCTGAGCGCCAGCAGGCTGGCGAGAAAGAGGGTCAGGCGCATTGTCGCGCTCCTTGTGCTGCTGCGATGAGGGTAGCCTGCGGGGCAATCCCTTGCAGGTCAACAGCGCGGGGGGACTTCGGTCGGGGACTGCGGCCCGGAGGGCGCACCCACGCGGAGCTTCGGGGGACGCCGTCCCCCGGACCCCCTGGGAGAATTTTCGACCAGAAAGAAGCAGGAGAGAGCGGGTTTTCGCCGATTTCTCCTGATTTTAGGGTGTCAGCCCTGAAGGCTGCGCACCTCGATATCGCCTTCGGCCTGCGCCTTGATCGCCAGGGCGGCGGCATGGCTGCCGGCGGCGGTGGTGAAATAGGGAATCTTGTCGTAGAGCGCGATGGAGCGGATGGCCTTGCTGTCGCTCACCGCCTGGGCGCCCTCGGTGGTGTTCATCACCAGATGCACCTGCCCGTCCTTCAGCATGTCGACCACGTCGGGGCGGCCTTCGTAGACCTTGTTCACCACCTCGCAGGGGACGCCGTGACCAGCGAGCCAGGTTTGGGTGCCGCGGGTCGCCACAAGGGTAAAGCCCTGATCCACCAGAACCTGCGCGGCCTCGAGCATGGCGGCGCCCTTGTCGGCGTCCTTGATCGAGATGAAGGCGCAGCCAGAGGATGGCAGCACCATGCCCGCGCCCATCTGCGCCTTGAGGAAGGCTCGCGCAAAGGAGCGGTCCCAGCCCATCACCTCGCCGGTTGAGCGCATTTCCGGGCCGAGGATGGTGTCGACCCCGGGGAAGCGGGCGAAGGGCAGCACCGCCTCTTTGACCGAGAACCACGGCATGTTGGGATCGGCCAGCGTCATCTGGTCGGCGATCTTGGTATCTTCGCCCTCCTTGTAGGGGGGGCGCATCGGGAAGGCGCTGAGTTTCTCACCCGCCATGACACGCGCGGCGATGGAGGCGATGGCTGAGTCCGTGGCCTTGGCCACAAAGGGCACGGTACGGCTGGCGCGAGGGTTAACCTCGATCAGGTAGATCTCGTCCACGCCCTGCTCATTGGCCTTGATCGCGAATTGCACGTTCATCAGGCCAACCACGTTGAGGGCGCGGGCCAGCTTGTTGGTCTGATCCTTGATCTGCTCGATGATCTCGGGCGAGAGCGAATAGGGCGGCAGCGAACAGGCGCTGTCGCCGGAGTGCACCCCCGCCTCTTCGATATGTTGCATGATGCCCGCCACATGCACCGCCTCGCCATCGCAGAGCGCGTCCACGTCCAGTTCCACCGCGCCGCTGAGATAGCTGTCGAGCAGTACCGGGCTGTCGCCCGAAACCACCACCGCCTCGGCGATGTAGCGGCGCAGCTGATCCATGTCGCGCACGATTTCCATGGCGCGCCCCCCCAGCACGTAGGAGGGGCGGATCACCAGCGGGAAGCCGATAGTCTCGGCGATGGCCAGCGCCTGTGCATCGGTCGAGGCGATGCCGTTCTTGGGCTGTTTCAGGCCCAGCCGGTTGATCAGATCCTGGAAGCGCTCGCGGTCCTCGGCCAGGTCGATGGCGTCGGGGGTGGTGCCCAGGATCGGGATACCGGCCTGTTCCAGCGCATTGGCGAGTTTCAGCGGGGTCTGGCCGCCGAATTGCACGATGACGCCGTGCAGGGTGCCGTTCTGTTGCTCGACCCGCAGGATTTCCATCACATGTTCAAAGGTCAGCGGTTCGAAATAGAGCCGGTCCGAGGTGTCATAGTCGGTCGACACCGTTTCGGGGTTACAGTTGACCATGATGGTTTCGTAACCGACATCGGTCAGCGCGAAACAGGCGTGACAGCAGCAATAGTCGAATTCGATCCCCTGGCCGATCCGGTTGGGGCCGCCACCCAGAATGACCACCTTCTTGCGGTCGGAGGGGCGTGCCTCGCATTCCACCTCGCCCATCATCGGGGCCTCGTAGGTGGAATACATGTAGGGGGTCTGGGCCTCGAACTCGGCGGCGCAGGTGTCGATCCGCTTGAACACGGCGGTGACGCCCAGGTTGTGGCGGGCGCGGCGCACGTTGTCCTCGTCGCGGCCGGTCAGCTGGCCGAGGCGCGCATCGGTGAAGCCCAGCATCTTGAGCGCGCGCAGGCCTTCCTCGGTGGTGGGCAGGCCGGTCTTGCGCAGGACGCGTTCCTCTTCGACGATCTCGCGGATGCGGGCCAGGAACCAGGGGTCGAACTTGGTGACGCCAAAGATCTCGTCATCCGACAGGCCGTGCCGCATCGCCTGGGCGATGGTGCGCAGCCGGTCGGGGGTCTGGCGGCTGATCGCCTTGATCACATGCGCCTTGTCATCCGCACCCTCGACCGCGTCCCAGAGGCCGACGGAGAGGCCGGGAATGGTAACCTCGTCAAAGCCGGTCAGGCCCGATTCCATCGAGGCCAGTGCCTTTTGCATCGATTCGTGGATGGTGCGGCCGATCGACATCGCCTCGCCCACCGATTTCATCGCGGTGGTGAGGTAAGGCTCGGAGCCGGGGAATTTCTCAAACGCGAATTTCGGGATCTTGGTGACGACATAGTCGATGGTCGGCTCAAAGCTGGCCGGTGTCACCTTGGTGATGTCATTGTCCAGCTCGTCGAGCGTATAGCCCACCGCCAGCTTGGCCGCGATTTTGGCAATCGGGAAGCCGGTCGCCTTGGAGGCCAGCGCGGACGAACGCGACACCCGCGGGTTCATCTCGATCACCACCATGCGTCCATCATCCGGGTTCACCGCCCATTGCACGTTCGAGCCGCCCGTTTCGACCCCGATCTCGCGCAGCACGGCGATCGAGCCGTTGCGCATGATCTGGTATTCCTTGTCGGTCAGCGTCAGCGCCGGGGCCACGGTGATCGAGTCGCCGGTATGCACGCCCATCGGATCGACGTTTTCGATGGAACAGACGATGATCGCGTTGTCCGCCTTGTCGCGGACAACCTCCATCTCGTATTCCTTCCAGCCCAAGAGGCTTTCGTCGATCAGGATCTGAGCCACGGGCGAAGCTTCAAGCCCCGAGCGGCAGAAATGCTCGTAATCGTCGCGGTTATAGGCCACGCCGCCGCCGGTGCCGCCAAGGGTAAACGCGGGGCGGATGATCGCGGGCAGGCCGATTTCCTCGAGCGCGTCCATCGCCTGAGCCAGGCCCGCGCGGATGTCGTATTTGCCTTTGTCGTTCTTGGGGGCCGACACGATGGTTGCCTTGGGGTTTTCCAGCCCGATCCGGTCCATCGCCTCGCGGAACAGTTTCCGGTCTTCGGCCATTTCGATGGCATGACGCTTGGCGCCGATCATCTCGACCCCGAATTTCTCAAGCACCCCCATCTCTTCGAGCGCCAGCGAGGTGTTGAGGCCGGTCTGCCCGCCCATGGTGGGCAGCAGCGCGTCGGGGCGCTCTTTCTCGATGATCTTGGCGACCACCTCGGGCGTGATCGGTTCGATATAGGTGGCGTCGGCCAGGCCCGGATCGGTCATGATCGTGGCCGGGTTCGAGTTCACCAGGATCACCCGGTAGCCCTCTTCGCGCAGCGCCTTGCAGGCTTGCGCGCCGGAATAGTCGAATTCACAGGCCTGCCCGATGACAATTGGCCCGGCTCCAATGATCATGATCGACTGGATGTCGGTTCTCTTCGGCATGGCTGGCCCCTTTGATTTTCATGCGAGTCACGAGCGCCCGCCCAGCGCTCAAATTGTCGTGCGTTATAGGCGCCTCGGGGAAAGGTGCAAGAGGGATCGGAAAGCGGCGTGAATTTGCCGCTTTCGACTCTTTCGCCCGGGCGCGAAATCTCTATACCGCCTGCTCACGCCAAATGGCAGTGCAGACGGAGACCGGTAGTGCAGTTTCGCTTTGATCATGGGCCGTGCGGGCCGGGAACCGGATTCGCCGCGCCGCATGGCGTGATCCGGGCGGATAGCGCCGATCAGGTGCCCGATGCGCTGGCTGCGCTGGACTGCGCGCGTGCGTCGGGGGCATGGCTGGCGGGCTATGCCAGTTACGAGCTGGGTTATGCGCTGGAGCCGCGCCTTTTGGCGCGTATGCCCGGGGGGCGGCGCCTGCCGCTTCTGTGCTTTGGCCTTTATGACGCGCCCCAGGCACTGCCGCTGGCCGACCCGTCCGGTGGCATCGCCGATTTCGCCCCGCGCTGGTCCGAGCCGCGCTATACCCGCGCGTTCGACAAAGTGAAGCAGGCAATCGGGGCGGGCGATATCTATCAGGCGAACCTGACCTTTCCGGTCGATCTGCGCGTGGCGGGTGACAGTGCCGCGCTTTATGCTGCCCTGGCCGCACATCAGCCGGTGGGGCACGGGGTGCTGGTGACGCAACGGGGTCTGCCCGATATCCTCTGCCGCTCGCCCGAGCTGTTCTTTCGCACCGATGCGGCGGGGCGGATCGTGACACGCCCGATGAAGGGCACCCAGCCGCGCAGCGACGATCCGGCCGAGGATGCGCGCCGCCGCGCCTGGCTGGCGCGTGACGAAAAGAACCGGGCCGAGAACCTGATGATCGTCGATCTTTTGCGCAACGATATCAGCCGGGTGGCCCGGCCCGGTTCGGTGCATGTGCCCGAGCTGTTCCAGGTCGAGACCTATGCCACCGTGCATCAGATGGTGTCGCGGGTGGCCGCGCGGTTGCGGCCCGATGTGACTCTCTCGGATATCCTGCGGGCGCTGTTTCCCTGCGGCTCGATCACCGGCGCGCCCAAGATCCGCGCGATGGAGATCCTGGCCGATCTGGAACCCTGGCCGCGCGACATCTATTGCGGCAGCATCGGCTGGGCCGCGCCCGACGGTCGGTCGGACTTCAACGTGGCGATCCGCACCTTGCTGGTCGATGAGGGCGGCGCCACGCTCAATCTTGGCGGTGGTGTCGTCTGGGACAGCACCGCCACATCGGAATACGAGGAGGCGCTGTGGAAAGCCCGCTTTGCCCGCCAGCTGACCCTGGCTTTCGCCTGATCGAGACGCTGGGCTGGCACCCGGACGAGGGGCCGCGCCGGGGCGCCTTGCATCTGGCGCGGATGGGGCGTTCGGCGGCCACTCTTGAGATGCCCTTTGACAGGGCGCAGGCCCAGAGCCTGCTGACAGGGATCACCAGCCCGACACCGCTGCGCTGCCGCCTGACCCTAGACGCAACTGGCACTCTGGCGCTGGAGACCGCGCCGCTGCTCCCGAACCCGCCGCGCTGGCAGGTCGCGATCCATCCTGGCCGGCTTGCCCCGCACGACCCCTGGCTGCGCCATAAATCCACCCGGCGCGCGCTGTATGACAGCGCCCGCGCCGCCTTGCCCAAGGGTGTCGACGAATGGCTGTTTCTGAACACGGCGGGCGCGCTTTGCGAGGGCACTATCACCAATGTCTTTGTCGACACCGGAGCGGGCCTGCTGACGCCGCCTCTGGCGGCCGGTCTATTGCCGGGCATCCTGCGCGCCGAGATGTTGGCCGCAGGCCAAGCCCGCGAGGTCAACCTGACGCCCGAAGACTTGCATCAGGCCCGCGCGATCTATTGCGGCAATTCTCTGCGCGGGCTGATCCGCGCCACGCTCGTCGCCAGCGCGTAACCCGCTCTTTCCTCTTGCTGAAAATATCCCGGGGGTGAATTGGCCGAAGGCCAAGAGGGGGCAGCGCCCCCTGCCCCGCTCAAGACACCGGGGTCGGCAGATCGCGCCCCGCGACAAAGGCCGCCACATTATCCAGCGCCAAGTGACCCATGCCGGTGCGGACCTCCTCGGTGGCGGTGCCCAGATGCGGCAGCAGCGTCACCTGTTCCATCGCGCGCAACGCCTCGGGCACCTCAGGTTCGAACTCGTAGACGTCGAGCCCTGCCCCCGCAATCAGGCCCTCCGAGAGCGCGGCAATCAGCGCCGCCTCATCCACCACCTCGCCCCGGGCGATGTTGACCAGAATGCCCGAGGGTTTCATCGCGGAAAGCACATCGGCGTTGATCAGGTGCCGGGTCTCGGCCTCGCCGGGCACTGCGACCACCAGGAAATCGACCGCCCCGGCCAGGGCCGCGAGGCTGTCCATCCGCGTTGCCGGGAAGTCCACGTCCTTGTCGCTGCGCGCCACATAAAACACTTGCATGCCGAACCCGAAATGGCAGCGCCGGGCGATGGCCTGGCCGATCCGGCCCAGACCAACGATGCCCACATGTTTGCCGGTCACATGGTGCCCCAGCATCTGGGTCGGGTGCCAACCTTCCCAGCGGCCCAAGCGGACCAGCCGCTCGCCCTCGCCCGCGCGGCGCGCGGTCGACAGCAGCAGCGTCATCGCGATATCCGCCGTGGCATCAGTCACCGCGCCGGGCGTATTGGTCACCGCCACGCCAACGCCGCGCGCCGCCACCACGTCGATATGGTTGTAGCCGACGCCGAAATTGGCCAGCAGCCTGCATCGAGGTTCGGGCGCCTGGGCAAAGACGCGTGCGCTGAACATGTCGCCCAAAGTGGGCATGACAACGTCGAACTCGCGCAGGGCGCGCAGCATCTCATCCTCGGTCATCGGTGCGGTGCTGGTCCGTATCTCGGTGTCGAACTCGGCGCGCGCGCGGGCTTCGACTGCGGCGGTCATCGGCCGTGCGATCAAGAGTTTCATCAATGCATCCTCCCGCCCAGCGGCACCTCGCCATCGGGGCCGATCAATACGATTTCACCGTTCTCGTCAGGCAGGCCCAGCACCAGCACCTCGGACATGAACTTGCCGATCTGGCGCGGGGGGAAGTTCACCACCGCCATCACCTGCTTGCCCACCAATGCCGCCGGGTCGTAATGCGCGGTGATCTGGGCCGAGGTCTTGCGCTCGCCGATTTCGGGGCCGAAGTCGATCCACATCTTGATGGCGGGCTTGCGCGCCTCGGGGAAGGCTTCGGCGCGGATCACCTCGCCGACGCGGATATCGACCTTGAGAAAGTCGTCAAAGGAAATCTCAGCCATGGGACAGCTCCCTGGATCGGTTGGTTGCGGCGGCGACAGCGCGGTTGAGCAGGCCCGGAAAGCCGGTCTCGGGCTCCATCAGCACCTCAAGCGCCGCCTGGGTCGTGCCATTGGGCGAGGTCACGTTGACGCGCAATTGCGCGGGGTCCTCGTCGGCCGCCTCGGCCAGGGCGCCTGCGCCCGCCACGGTGGCCTTGGCCAGCTGCATCGCCAGTTCGGCGGGCAGGCCCTGGGCGGTGCCAGCGGCGGCCAGGGTCTCGATCAGGTGGAACACATAGGCCGGGCCCGAGCCGCTGACGCCGGTGACGGCGTCCATCTGATCCTCGCGTTCCAGCCGCACGGTCTGGCCCACCGCCTTGAGCAGCGCCTCGGCCAGGTCGAGATCAGCGGCAGAGGCGCGGGCGTTGCCGATGAGCGCAGTGATGCCGCGCCCGATGGCGGCGGGCGTGTTGGGCATGGCGCGCACGATGGGCGTGTCGCCCCCGAGGATCTGTTCGTAGGTGGCGATCGAGGTTCCGGCGGCGACCGAGACAAAGAGGGTCGTGCCGTTGCTCAGCGCCTGCATCTGCGGCAGCGCGGCGCCCATCATCTGCGGCTTGACCGCGATCAGCGCGATGGCCGGATCGGCGGGCAGCTCGGCGTTCACATGCACGCCCTGCGCCTTGACCCAGTCCGACGGATAGGGGTCTATCACCCAGACCGAGCCCGCGGGCAGCCCGCCGTCGAGCCAACCGGCGAGCATCGCCGATCCCATCTTGCCACAACCCAGCAGGACCAGCCCGCGGCGCGCGATATCAGACATGTCCACGATATGCCCCTCTCCTGTCATCCGGTTCGGGGCACAGGTTTAAGCCCGGCCATAGGCCTCTGCAATGGCGACCTGCATCGCGTCGGACGGACTGCGGTTACCCCAGACCATCAACTGGATCGCGGGATAATAGCGCTCGGCGCTCAGGACGGCCGCATTGATCATCGTGTCGATCTGCTCGGGGCTGGCGACCTGACCGCCGGCCAGCACCAGGCCGTAGCGATAGACCATCAGGTTCTGCGCCGCCCAATAGGTGAAGGAGCCCGCCCAGCATTGGTCGTTCATAGCGTTGATCAGCTCGTAGAGCTGCGGCAGTTTTTCGGCCGGCGGCTCCATCTCGAAGGTGCAGATCAGGCGCAGCGTCTCGTCATAGCCAGACCAGGCCAGTGTCAGCGAGTAGGTCCGCCACTGACCCTCGACCGCCATGGCGATCTGATCGTCGCCGATCCGGTCGAAATCCCACTCGTGATGCTCGGCCAGATGCTCGACGATGTCGATCGGATGGATGTCTTCTTCGAGATAATGTTCGGACAGGGCCATGGTGCCACCTCACTGATCTCTAGCGGTGCGGGGCGGGTAGCGCCCCCAGCGCTAGGTGCCTGCTCAACAGTCCGCGAGTTTTCTCGCCGCCTGTACTAGATATGGTGATACTCAATGCGTTGTCTGGCAACCCTTTATTTGGGGATAAGCGCAATAAGTTGTGGATGGCATGAATGTTGGCCCGAAATAACGGCAGCCGCCACTGTGGATCAATGGACGTAGTTGCGCCGCAGGATCGGCGAAAACAGGATTGAAACGGAGGGCGTATCGCGCCGATCGAATGGCGCGGAAGAGGGGTGAGCCGGTCTGGCCGGCTCGCCTTGCAGAATGGGTTCTTGGCAATTTGTAAAGCGGGCGGGTGCAGTCCACATCATGCAAACAGGACGTGACAGCCAGTCCCCGTGGAGCGGGTCACTCGCCCTGCTTTGCCTCGAGCGCGGCGATGCGGGCGGCCAGCGCCTCGTTCTCTTCGCGCGCCTTCTGGGCCATGGCGCGCACGGCGTCGAATTCCTCGCGGGTGACGAAATCGCGGTCGGCCAGCCAGCGGTCCATCAGCGATTTCATCGCCGTTTCGGCCTCGTCCCGCGCGCCCTGGGCCACGCCCATCGCATTGGTCATCAGTTGCGAGATATCGTCCAGAAACTTGTTGCGGGTCTGCATCGGTCTTCTCCGTGTCGAAGTTGACCTCTATATGGGCAACAATGGCGCCGGGCTCAAGGTTGACTTGTGCCGCAGGCCAAAGGCAATGAGGCACATATGCAGGCAGTACTACGTTTTCCCGAGATATCTCCCGAAATTTTCGCAATATCTCTCTTCGGGATGGAGTTCGCGCTGCGCTGGTATGCGCTGGCCTATATTGCCGGGATCCTGATTGCATGGCGGCTGGCGATCGCCGCCGTCCGGCGTCCGCAGTTGTGGCCCGGCGATGCCGCCCCGATGACCGCGCAACAGGTCGAGGATCTGCTGACCTGGATCATCCTTGGTGTGATCCTGGGCGGGCGGCTGGGCTTCGTGCTGTTCTATCAGCCTGCCTATTACCTGGCCAATCCGGCGGAAATCCTGATGGTTTGGCAGGGCGGCATGGCCTTTCACGGCGGCTTGCTGGGCGTGGTTGCGGCGGCCTGGATCTATGCGGCGCGGCACGGCATCGGGCGGCTTCAGATGGCCGATCTGGTGGCGCATACGGTGCCGCCCGGGCTGCTTTTGGGGCGGCTTGCGAATTTCATCAACGCGGAACTTTGGGGGCGCCCGTCGGACCTGCCCTGGGCAGTGATCTTTCCGGGTGCGGCGGCGCAGGACTGTCCCGATGTTGTAGGGCTCTGCGCGCGCCATCCCTCGCAGCTGTACGAGGCGGCGCTGGAGGGCGTTTTGCTGGGCGCCCTGGTTCTGTGGCTGGTTTGGCGGCGCGGGGCGCTGAAACGGCCGGGCATGGTGACCGGCGTCTTTCTGGCGGGATACGGGCTGGCGCGGTTCATCGTCGAGTTCTTTCGCCAGCCGGACGCGCAATTTGTCAGCCTCGGCAATCCACAGGGGCTCGCCTGGCAGATCAACGGCTATGGCCTCACCATGGGGCAGGCGCTGTCGCTGCCGATGATCGCACTGGGTCTGTGGCTGATCCTGCGGGCAAGGCGGGCGGCGGCATGAGCCTGCGCGCGCGGCTGCTGGAACGGATCGCCACTCAGGGGCCGATGAGCCTGGCCGATTACATGTCGGAATGCCTGTTGAACCCCGACTACGGCTATTACGCGACGCGCGACCCGCTGGGCCGGGGCGGCGATTTCACCACCGCGCCGGAAATCAGCCAGATGTTCGGGGAACTGGTGGGGCTGGCGCTGGCGCAGGCCTGGATGGATCAGGGCAGCCCGGCCCCGTTCGCGCTGGCCGAACTGGGCCCGGGCCGGGGCACCCTGATGGCCGATGCCCTGCGCGCAACGCGGGCGGTACCGGGGTTTCACGCGGCCACGCGCCTGCATCTGGTCGAGGCCTCGCCCGTTCTGAAGGCCGAACAGGCCAAGTTGCTGGCCCCCTATGCGCCGGTATGGCTGGATGATGTGCAGTCGCTGCCGCAACTGCCGCTGTTCCTGATCGCCAACGAGTTCTTTGACGCCCTGCCGATTCGCCAATTTGTTCGGGACAGGGAGCTGTGGCGCGAACGTCTGGTAGGCGCGCGTGATGGGTCGCTCTGCCATGGTCTTGGCGCAGCGGTGGGACAACCGGCGCTGAACCACCGGCTGGACGATACCCGCGACGGCGATCTGGTAGAGCTGTGCCCGTCGGCACCGGCCATCATGGCACAGATCGCCGAACGGATCGCGGCACAGGGCGGCACCGCGCTGATCGTCGATTATGGCGACTGGCGGTCGCTGGGGGATACGTTTCAGGCGTTGCAAAACCACCAAGCCACCGACCCGTTTGCCGACCCCGGTCAGGCCGATCTGACGGCGCATGTCGATTTCGAAGCGCTGGCGCTGGCCGCCAGCGGCGGCGGATGCGCCCATACAAGACTGACCCCGCAGGGCGTGTTCCTGGAAAGGCTGGGGATCACGCCGCGCGCGCAACAACTGGCGGATCGGCTGACCGGTGCGGAACGCGACCTGCTTGTTTCCGCACATCGCAGGTTGACGCACCCCGATGAAATGGGAAACTTGTTCAAGGTGCTGGGACTGTTTCCCACTTCGGCCAATCCACCTCCGGGACTGGAAAGATGACGCTCGAAATACTGACCGCTGACAGCCTGTCCTTTGTTCGCCACGGCTTCTTTACGCGCCGGGGGGGCGCCTCGTCGGGCGTGTTCTCGGGGTTGAATTGCGGCACCGGCTCGTCGGATCAGACCGATGCCGTTGCCCTGAACAGGGCGCGGGTTGCCGATGCGATGGGTTTGAACGGCACCCCCCTGCAAGCGGTGCATCAGGTGCATTCGAACACGGTGGTGACGGTCAGCGAACCGCTGCAAGAGAAGCCGCGCGCCGACGCGATGGTCACCAATGTGCCCGGTCTGGCGCTGTCGGTTCTGACGGCAGATTGCCAGCCGGTGCTGTTTGCGGATCGCGACGCAGGCGTCGTCGGTGCCGCCCATGCCGGGTGGCGCGGCACGCTGGACGGCGTGCTGGAGGCCACGCTGGACGCGATGGAGGATCTGGGCGCCGAGCGGGGGAACGTGGTGGCCGTCATCGGCCCGTCGATCTCGCAGCGGGCCTATGAGGTGGGACCCGAGTTCTTCGAGACCTTCTTTGACGAAGACGCTGAAAACGCAAGGTTCTTTGCCAATGGTTCCGGCGACAGGATGATGTTCGACCTGCCCGCCTATGGGCTGTCGCGGTTGCGCAACGCCGGCGTCGGAGAGGCGGAGTGGACCCGCCATTGCACTTATTCTGACGCCGATCGCTTCTATTCCTACCGGCGCTCGACCCATGCTGGTGAGGCCGACTATGGCCGCCTGATCTCGGTCATCCGTCTCTGAGGCAAAGGCAAGCGCGGCATGTGGCGACCGCTGCCACATTGTTGCCCCGCTTTGCCGCGGCCGTCGACGGCCACAGGATTTTCCCCAAAGGGAATTCACCTTGTTTTTCAAGGCCGGAAATCAAAACATCACTTGATCGCGCAACTTTTCCCCGGCTTGTCCTTGTCGTCTAATTTTCAAGGAACGGCCCCAGACCTGCCTCAAACCTCTGTCAGTTTACGGACAAGCAAGTTCGAAACCGCAACGGCGGCGCCACGCAGGAGAATACACATGGCCAAAACACGCTTCGTCAAATCCGTGATCGCCACGGCGGCCAAGACCGAAGTCCAGATGCCCTGGTCGCGTGGTGCGCGCAGAGCGGCAATGATTGCGCGCAGAAAGACCGTTGAAATACTGCCCCAGGTCCGTTCGGCCTGAGTACAGAACAGTCTGGAGGGCATCTGCTTGCCTCTCCGAGGACCCGGGATCGGACGCTGCCCCTGACCGGCCCGGCACAAGAGCCCGCCTCGCCAGATTTGGCGGGGCGGGTCTGGGGCAAAGGTAGTGAGTTCGGGCGATAACCCGCCCAGTTGGAAACAGTTTTGCAGGGAATCACGTATTGGCCACGGGAATACGCCTGATCTGACGGTTTTTTTGACAATTTGAACCGTCATACGGCATGTTCTAGCCGATCAGATAAGGACAACTCGTCCGTCTGACGTCGTCGGTGGGGGCCGATGCAGATGCGACCCGAAATGGAAAGGGCCGAATAGCCATGACGATCCCCCACTCGCTTGCGCGTGCTGCACGCAATGCTTTGCATACAAGTCCGCTTTTGCAGGATCCGGCTGCGCTGAGAAACCCGCAGCGCCCACAGATGCGGCGGTACGAGGTCAGCACCCTGCTCGGCAAGGGGAACGTCGTTCAAACCCGCCATATCGCACCGGCTCTACCCTTGTTCGAGGACGCCTTTTGCGCGTTTTCGCGGGGTTCGCTGGTCGATACCGATTGTGGGCCCATGGCGATCGAAGACCTGCTACCGGGCGACCGGGTGATCACTCAGGACGGATCAGCGCAGGAGATTCTCTGGAAGGGCTCTACCGTGATCGTTCCAGGCCGCGTTTCGGCGACCGGCCGCGAGTACAAGCTGACCCGAATCATGTCTGATGCCTTTGGCATGCAGCGCCCCCTGTCGGGTGTGGTCGCGGGCCCGTCCGCCCGACTGCTGGCAACGCCAGGGCATTTGCGCGCCCTGGCAGGCGATCAGCCGATGCTGACCCCTATCCAGCATTTTGTGGACGGCATGGGAATCATCGAAACTGCACCTCCGACGCCGGTCGAGGTGTTCCACATCTGCCTGCGCCGCCATGCCGTGATCCGGGTGGATGGGTTGCAGTTTGAGACATACCATCCCGGCGTACAGGCAGTTCGCGTTCTGAGCCACGCCATCCGGTCACTTTACCTGAATCTGTTTCACCATATCGACCAGTTGACCGATTTTGGTCCTCAGGCCTTCCCGCGCGCGGGCGATGGTGAAATCGACGCAATCTCGGCGTGAGAGGGGACAATGGGCTTATTGATTAACTGGTTACTTTGTACGATTGCCGCCCTGGCCCTGCCGCCCATCGCGGGACGACAGAGCAAGATTTCTGCTATCACGCCGAGCGGCCCAGGCGCTCTTCGAGAACATCAAAAGGAACACCCGGCTCGTCCTTCGCGCCGCGAATGACCAGCGAGGTCTTGACGCTGGCGACATTGGGGGTGGACAGAAGCTGGCCGGTCAGAAAACTCTGAAAGCTGCTGAGGTCCGGCGCCACGCATTTGAGCATGAAGTCCACCTCGCCATTCAACATGTGACATTCGCGAACCAGCGGCCAGTTGCGGCATCTCTCTTCGAACGCATTAAGCTCAACCTCGGCCTGGCTTTCCAGCCCGACCATCGCGAAAACCTGTACTTCGAACCCCAGTTCGCGCGCGTTCACCTCGGCGTGATAACCACGGATCAACCCCTGTTCTTCGAGCGCGCGCACGCGCCGCAAGCAGGGTGGCGCCGAGATCCCCACCCGTTTTGCCAACTCGACGTTGGTCATCCGACCATCGGCCTGTAGTTCCGCCAGAATCTTGCGGTCTATTTCGTCCAGTCGATGAGCGACCATGAACAACTCCCGTATTTTTTCAGTTCTTATAGCAGCAGGTCGCGGCTGCGCAATAATATTTCCCGGTGGCGCAATTTTCTGATTTCAAGCGCTTTTGCATCGCCTAGGAATGTCATGGCCCTATCGCGGGCAAAGCGATACACGAGCATGTGCAAAGGGGTTTAAGACCGCGCCGCGGACCGTTATATGCGATCCTCGACAGGCGGCATGCCGCCAAGCCAACTGAATGGGGATATCATGGCCGAGATACGCCACACCAGGGTTCTGATCATCGGGTCCGGGCCTGCCGGATATACCGCCGGCGTCTATGCCAGCCGCGCCATGCTGCAACCGATCCTGGTGCAGGGGATCGAGCCGGGCGGCCAGCTGACCACCACCACCGAGGTCGAGAACTGGCCCGGCGATACCGAGGTGCAGGGTCCCGACCTGATGGTACGGATGGAGGCCCATGCCAAGGCGATGGGCTGTGAGATCATCGGCGATATCATCACCACGCTTGATACCTCGGCGCGCCCCTTTGTTGCCAAGGGTGACAGCGGCACCACCTATACCGCCGACGCGGTGATCCTGGCGACCGGCGCCCGCGCCAAATGGCTGGGGATGGAGAGCGAGGAGAAGTTCAAGGGATTTGGCGTCTCGGCCTGCGCCACCTGCGACGGGTTCTTTTATCGCGGACAGGAAATCGTGGTGATCGGCGGCGGCAATACGGCGGTCGAAGAGGCGCTGTTTCTGACCAATTTCGCCTCCAAGGTGACGCTGATCCACCGCCGCGACGAGCTGCGCGCGGAGAAGATCCTGCAAGACCGCCTGTTCAAGAACGAAAAGATCGTGCCGCTCTGGTTCCACCAACTGGAAGAAGTCTATGGCGCCGACGCCCCGCTGGGTGTCGAAGGGGTCAAGGTGCGCAACGTCAAGACTGGCGAGATCACCGACATTCCCTGCAAGGGTGTGTTCGTGGCCATCGGCCATGCGCCCGCGAACGAGTTGGTCAAGGATGTGCTGGAACTGCACAATGGCGGTTATGTCAGCGTCAAGCCTGGCACGACCGAAACCTCGATCCCCGGCATCTTTGCAGCCGGTGACCTGACCGACCACAAGTACCGTCAGGCGGTGACCAGCGCCGGCATGGGCTGCATGGCGGCGCTCGATGCAGAACGGTTCCTGGCGGAGCAGGAGTGATCTGGTGATCCCCTTCTCCGGCACCGCCTGGAGAATACTGTTCGCCGATCAGGCCGGGGCGCCCACCGCCCCGGCGCGTGCGCCCGAGGGGCGGTTTCACCATTCCGGCCAATCGGCACTATATGCCTCGCTGACGCCCGAGGGCGCGGGCGTGGCGATCCGGCGCTATGTGGGCCCGCAGGATCCGCCCCGTGTGATCCTGCCACTTCTGGTGACCGGTGTCCGTCTGGCCGACCTGCGCGGCCGCCCCGAGGTTTCGGTTGTCTGGCAGGATATCTACGAAGCCGGTACCCCCTCACCCACCTGGACATTCTCCGATGCCGCGCGCGCGGAAGGCGCGCAGGGTCTGCTCTATTCCTCGCGCTCGCGCCCGGACCTGGCCCATATCGTTCTGTTCGATCTGCGCGCGCCTTTGGTCTGTCAGGCCGGAGACGCCACCCCTTGGTTTGCGTCTACCTGACCCGGCTGTGACTTGACCAAAGCTGGACCACCACCCAGACTTTGCACAAATGAGCGCAAAGCGAGGGCAAGGTGGCAAGCGTACTTTGGCGGGGCAGTTTGGCGACACGTCTCAGGATCGCGAGCGGGCTGGTCCTGTTCACCTATGCCTTTTTCCATTTCATCAATGTTGGTCTTGGACTGATCGACCCCGTCTGGATGGAGGAGTTTCAGGATGCCAGACAGGTTTTCTCTCGCAGCCTGATCGGCACGGTCATTCTATATACCGCCCTGCTGGTGCATGCCGGTCTGGCGCTGCTCTCGCTGGCGCGCAGGCGGACCCTGCGGATGGGTTGGGCGGAGGCGGTGCAGGTCGTGCTGGGCCTGCTCATCCCGCTGCAACTGATCGCCCATGTGGTGCACACACGCTATGCCCACGAGGTCTACGGCGTGCAGGACGAGATGAGTTATCTCATCATCCTGATGTGGCCCAATATCTCGATATGGCAGCAAACTGCCCTGCTGCTGGTGGTCTGGACCCATGGCTGTATCGGGCTGCATTTCTGGCTTCGGCTGACTTCGTGGTGGAAGGCCTGGCTGCCCTGGATGATCGGAGTGGCGGTTCTGGTGCCCTCTTTCGCCTTGGCCGGGTTGCTGACCGAGGGGCGGCGCATGTTCGCCATCTTCAGCGATGATGCTTTGCGACCCGGGTACATGGAGGCGTACAATTGGCCCGATCTGGCCACGTTCGGAGCCCTGTTCGAGGTCAAGGATCTGGGCCTTGCGATATTCTGGGGGTTCTTGGCGCTAACGGCGGCGAGCTATGCGGGGCGCAAGCTGCTGCGGCGGCGCAACGCGGTGCGGGTCCGCTATGTGGACGGGCCGGAAATCGTGTCGGAGCGAGGCCTGACCCTGCTTCAGATGTCGCGCCTGCATGGCATCCCGCATACGGCGCTGTGCGGCGGCAAGGGGCGCTGCACCACCTGCCGGGTGGTGATTGAGGAAGGCCTGGACCTGCTGCATCCGCCATCGGAAATGGAACTGGCCAGTCTGCGCGCGGTCAAGGCGCCGCCGAACACGCGCCTGGCCTGCCAGATCCGGCCCACCGATCCGGCCACCGTCTTTCGCGTGTTCCGCCCCGAAGGCGGCCGGAACCGGGCGCATGCCAGCCAAGGGCAGGAACGGCAACTTGCGGTGCTGTTTCTGGACATGCGCGGGTTCACCGCGCGCACCACTGGACAGTTGCCTTATGACGTGGTGTTCCTGTTGAACCGGTTCTTTGACGCGATCGTGCCCTCGGTCATCGGAGCAGGTGGTACGGTGGACAAATACCTGGGCGACGGGTTTCTGGCGGTGTTCGAGGCGCGGGACGCCGCGACTTCGGCCCGGGCCGGATTGGAAGCGGCGCGCAGCATTGGTGTGGCACTAAAGCTGTTCAACCGGACGCTTGCGGCCGAAGGCGCCGCACCGGTGCGGATCGGCATGGGCCTGCATCTGGGCAATCTGGTGCTGGGTGAGATCGGGGCAGGCGGCCATGCCCCCCGCACAATCATCGGCGATACCGTAAATGCTGCCAGCCGGCTTGAGGCCGAGACCAAGGCCTTGGGCGTCGAGCTACTCATTTCGGAGGCGGTGTTGCAAGCGGCCGGGGTCGATGTCTCGACGCTCGACTTGCAGAAGTTTTCATTGCGGGGAGTTCCCGAACCGGTTCTCGCCCTGCCTATCCCCGATGCCGCCGCCTTGTCATTGGCACTTGAGGCGAAGGAATAATGTTCTGACCGCCCCTGAACTCAGCCCCACATCGACGACAACGTTTTCGCAATACTGAAAAAACAATTACTCTGTTCTGATATCCCGGCATAATACCACACGTTGCCCTTTGTTCGCTCGGGGACCTAGACATTAAGAGGCGACAGGGTCTATTGCAGGGCGCAAATCCACCCATCAACCCGACCTCAGGTTCAGAGTATCCCCATGACCATGTTGAGCAATCTTGCTCCTATTCCAGAGCTGTACGTTTCCTACGACTCCGCACAGAAGCTAAAGCTGGAAGCGGCAGAGCTGCAAAGCCACGATCTGACACCCCGCCAGATCTGCGATCTCGAACTGCTGATGAACGGCGGTTTCAATCCGTTGAAAGGGTTTCTGAGCGAAGCCGACTACGACGGTGTTGTCGAAAACATGCGCCTGGCCGACGGTACGCTTTGGCCGATGCCGATCACCCTGGACGTCAAGGAAGGGTTTGCCGACAAGATCGAGATTGGCCAGGACATCGCGTTGCGAGATCAGGAAGGTGTGATCCTCGGCACCATGACCGTGACCGACAAATGGGTACCAAACAAGGCGCGCGAGGCCGAGATGGTCTTTGGCGCCGACGATCTGGCGCATCCGGCCGTCAACTACCTGCATCACACTGCCGGAAAGGTTTACCTGGGTGGCCCGGTCACCGGCATCCAGCAGCCGGTGCATTATGATTTCCGTGCCCGCCGAGACACGCCGAACGAATTGCGCGCATTTTTCCGCAAGCTGGGGTGGCGCCGTATCGTCGCCTTCCAGACCCGAAACCCGTTGCACCGCGCGCATCAGGAACTGACTTTCCGTGCTGCGAAAGAGGCGCAGGCCAACCTGCTGATCCACCCGGTTGTCGGCATGACCAAACCAGGCGATGTGGACCACTTTACCCGCGTGCGCTGTTATGAGGCGGTGCTGGACAAGTATCCGGCGGCCACCACCACCATGTCGCTGTTGAACCTGGCGATGCGCATGGCAGGCCCGCGCGAGGCGGTCTGGCACGGCCTGATCCGCAAGAACCACGGCTGCACCCATTTCATCGTCGGCCGCGACCATGCCGGCCCCGGCAAGAACAGCCAAGGGCAGGATTTCTATGGCCCTTACGATGCACAGGAATTGTTCAAGAAGTACCAGGACGAAATCGGCCTGGAAATGGTGGACTTCAAGCACATGGTCTATGTGCAGGAGAAGGCTCAGTACTATCCGGTTTCAGAAGTACCCGAAGGCGCAACCGTGCTCGATATCTCGGGCACCGAACTGCGCCGCCGCCTGCGCGAAGGGCTGGAGATCCCCGAGTGGTTCTCCTTCCCTGAAGTGGTCAGGGAACTGCGCCGCACCTCGCCGCCACGGTCGAAACAGGGCTTTACCGTGTTCTTCACCGGCTTCTCAGGCTCGGGCAAGTCGACTATCGCAAACGCGCTGATGGTCAAGCTGATGGAAATGGGCGGCCGCCCGGTGACGTTGCTTGACGGCGATATCGTACGCAAGAACCTGAGTTCGGAACTGGGTTTCTCGAAAGAGCACCGCGACCTCAACATCCGCCGCATCGGTTATGTCGCCAGCGAGATCACCAAGAATGGCGGCATCGCCATCTGTGCTCCAATCGCACCTTATGCCGCCACCCGCCGGGCAGTACGGGAAGAGATCGAGCAGTTCGGCGCTTTTGTCGAAGTTCACGTCGCCACCTCGATCGAGGAATGCGAACGCCGCGACCGCAAGGGTCTCTACAAGCTGGCCCGCGAGGGAAAGATCAAGGAATTCACCGGTATCTCTGACCCTTATGACGTTCCGGAGTCCCCTGAACTGCGTGTCGAGACCGAGAATGTCGATGTCGACAACTGCGCCCATCAGGTTCTGCTGATGCTAGAAAGCATGGGCCTAATCGCAGGCTGAACTCAAAAGGCCCGGGAGAGCTTCTCCCGGGCCTTTTTCTGGGATGTCCGCCAGAAATATCGAAGAGCGCTTCGGACATGCTGCGCCAGAAAAGTGGTCCGCTTGACCAGTCCCAAGGTCGATGACTGCCCTCCAAGTGACCGGCGATCGTGCCGCAGGGTTTCAAAATGGGTATTGGAACTGCGCAGGGTTTCGCCGAAGGCCGCTTCGAATGCACTGTCCCATGATTGCCCCTGCCCGACATAGCGCCAATAGGTCATCATCGACGGATCGCCGTCCGCTCCGCCAAAAGCCAAGCGGCGAACAGGGCACCCTTGACCTGACTGGCATAGCCGACCGTTCCCCAACCATGCATGCTGGCCAGTGTCTTGGGGTGTTCGTGCGCAGCGGCCAGAAAGTTGTTCAGAGAATTGGCTTTGCGGCCAAGAACCTCTGTGTGCCAGCGGTGTTAGATCAGTTCAGCGGCTCCCTCACCCATCACAAGCGGCGGATTGGCCAATCGCATGAAACGGCGCAGGTCCGGTTGTGGAGTTCCCCGCGCCTGTGACCTTGATGCCTGCGACGCCCAGCGGTGCCAGTTGCCCTTTCAAACAGGCAGAGTATTCCCTTTCCTATTCCTCGACTACTTGGGATTGAAGCGGCAGCAGGGAACGCCCCGCAATTCCGAGTATTCGAAGGAATGCGTGCATCCTGCCCCTGAAGTTCGATTTCTTCAGCTCAGGGTACATAAGCGGAGAATTGAATTTTGTGGCCAAGCGGGAATTCACCCTCCTATTTCATCTCGAATCATGCCAGCCGCCCGCAACTCATGGTCAGCAAACGGCGCAAGCTGCTCTTTCAAGGCCCTCAGCGCCGGTAACCGCGCGGCATAGTCATCTGGGCCAGCCTTTATCACGGAGGCGCGAACCTCTTCCTCTGTCTCGCACAAGATCATCGCGGCAGGATCGACGAAATCGTCGATATTCGGGCAACCCCAGTAGATCGGCACCGTTTCGCAAAACACCGCGTCGAGAAGTTTTTCGGAAAAATAGTTCCGTTCCCGCACGTTCTCGATCACGACGGAGTAGCGGTAAGGTGCGAGACCGTCGGCCTTGGTCTCGAATGGCCGATAGCCGCGCCCCAGCACATCCACCGCCTGCCCCGTTGCACGTGCCCAATCGACAACGGCATGGCGCAGTTTGTGGCCCTCGCTGTCGCGCTTGGCCGAGGCGATCAGGGAGCAATTGCGGGATTTCTCTGGCGTCAGACCGCGCCATTCGGGGACCCAGGTCGTGCCAAAAGGTACAAGCCGTGCGTTAGGCAGGCGGTCAAGTGCCTCCTGGTTGAAAGTCAGAACCCGAAAGAACCGCCGCCAGGTCAACCGCAGCAGCGCATAGTGCTTGCCATGGATCACCGCCGGTTCGGCCATGATCAGCGAGATCTGCGCCCGGGTTCCCCGTTGCAGGCGGAAATGCGTATCCGTCCGGGGATAGACGATCAGGTGATCATCCGGCCCAAGGTCACCGACAGTGGCCCCTGAGAGGCGCGTCGGACAGCCCAGCGGCCAACTGAGCCGATCCACCGGCATCCGGGCTAGATCCGGTCCCAGACGCTGGCCGTAGGGGAGGATGGCAATGGCGGTATCGCGGGCCGGTGTCATTGGGGTAAACAGACCTGTCCACGCATCAGGACAAAGCCCTGACCGGCAACCTTGACCCCTGTCATCGCCTGCGCCGGACCAACGCGCGTGACGCGCGCCTGCCCCGGGCGGCCCATTCCGTGCCCCTGCTCGGCGGTAAAGCTGTCCTTGTCCATCAGCCCATGTTTCCAAAGATAGGCGGCCATGGCCCCGGTGGCCGACCCGGTGAACGGATCTTCGGGCGGGCTGGGCGGCGCGATCAGCAGGCGGGCATAGGTGTCGCCCGCCGGGGTCGCGCCGGACAGCGTGACCATGAAGGGTTCGAGCATGTCGGAGCCCTTGTACCCCTGGCTGGCGGCCAGGTCGCGCAAGGCGTCGACGTTCAGCACCGCCGCGTCAAGCGCGGCGCGGTCCCGCAAGACGGTGATGCAGAACGGCAATCCGGTCGAGACCATCTGTGGCGGCGAGACGATAGCGTCGGCGGGCAGACCAATGATGCGCGCCACCAGATCCGCCGGGATCTGCGCCCCGAACCGGGGCGCGATCTGGGTCATTTCGATATCGTCCCCCCGGATGCGGATCGGTACCAGTCCCGCCCCGGTTTCGAGAACCAAGTCGTCCTTGTCGATAAATCCCCGCGCGCGCAGTGCTGCGACCGTGGCAATGGTCGGATGACCGGCAAAGGGAATCTCGCGGCTGGCCAGGAAATAGCGCACCCGCACGTCGGCCACGTCGGACGGGCCGGTAAACGTGCATTCGACAAGAGAGGTTTCGCGCACAAATCCCATGCACGTCTCGACCGACAGATGCGAACCGCCATGCACCACCGCGCAGCCGTTGCCGCCAAAGGCCCGGTCCGAGAATGCATCCACCCAGTCGAAATCGTGCCAATCCATGGTGCTGATCCTGGTTCATGTCACAGGACTGCATGTTTCGGCGGTTTTGGTCCCGTTGTCACGCAGGAAACGCCGGGCACCGCAAGGCTGACCCGGGGATCAGTGCACCGTTACTGGCGACAGGTCGTTCTGGCGGGCCAGGACAAAGGCCATCTTGCGGTCGGCAACCAGGGCCAGCCGCTCTCCTTGCGCGTTGTGAACCGCATAGAGATGGTCGCGATCCCCGGCCTGCTGGCGCACCTCGTCCGGCAGATCGGCGACATCCACCGCCTTCACGTAGACGATCCGGTCGCCGTCATCCTTGAAATCATAGGGAGTGTGCATTTCTTACCCTTTCCTGATGTTGATCGTCTGCACCACCGATTGCGGCACAGCCCGGGTCAGGTCGACATGCAACAGGCCGTTTTCCATCACGGCCTCGCCCACTTCAACCCCGTCAGCCAGCACGAACATGCGCTGGAACTGTCGCGCGGCAATGCCACGATGCAGGAAGATCCGCCCTTCGCTGTCGTCGCGCTGACGTCCCCGGATCACCAGCTGCCGGTCTTCGACTGTGATCACCAGATCGTCTTCGGCAAATCCCGCGACGGCCAGGGTGATGCGATACGAGTGATCTGAGGTCTGCTCGATGTTGTACGGCGGGTAACCCTCGTTTCCGGATTTGGCCGACCGTTCCAGCAAGCGTTCCAGTTGCTCGAAACCAAGCATGTGAGGGTAAGAGTTCAGAGTAAGTTTCGACACGTGTATCTCGTCCTTATCAGAAAAGCGACGTTCTGGCGCGACCCCGACAACGGCAGCCGCATGTAAGGAATATGGGAAGAAAAGGCGCGCATCACAAGGTCTGGCCGAAAACTGTGTGAATGCGTATCCTTACGGCTACCTCTGGCACCGTCTTGCGAGTCGCTTCATGAATGCACCCAGCGATCTTTCGATGAAATCCGATGAAGTGTTGCGCGTGGAACTGGAAGTGTTCCGCCGCCAGCATCGGGATCTGGACGAGGCGATCGCCGCGCTGGAGGAAAAAGGCACGGCGGATCAGTTGACCATCAAGCGGCTGAAAAAGCAGAAATTGCGCCTGAAGGACATGATCGCCCTGATCGAGGATCGCCTGACCCCGGATATCATTGCCTGACGCCCTTGCCGCATTGCCAGCCGGTGCGATTTGGCTATAGTGCGCGCTCCTTTCAAAGCGAGCGGAGCGCATGGCCGGGGTCAAGGTAGGCATCATCATGGGCAGCCAGTCGGACTGGCCCACCATGAAGCAGGCAGCAGAAATTCTGGATGAACTGGGCGTGGCTTACGAGGCGCGGATCGTCTCGGCGCATCGCACCCCGGACCGGCTGTGGGACTATGGCCGCGCCGCTGCCGGGCGCGGCTTGCAGGTGATCATCGCCGGTGCCGGCGGGGCCGCGCATCTGCCGGGCATGATGGCCTCCAAGACGCGGGTGCCGGTCATTGGCGTGCCGGTGCAGACCCGGGCGCTGTCGGGGGTCGATTCGCTTTATTCCATCGTGCAGATGCCCAAGGGCTATCCGGTCGCGACCATGGCGATCGGCGCGGCGGGGGCCGCCAATGCGGGGCTGATGGCCGCCGGCATCCTCGCCTTGCAGGACGCGGATCTGGCCGAACGGCTGGACGCCTGGCGCGCGGCGCTCTCGGCCTCGATCCCCGAGGAGCCGGTCGATGAGTGAGGCGCTGAAATCGGGGGCGCGGATCGGTATTCTGGGCGGTGGTCAGCTGGGCCGGATGCTGTCGGTTGCCGCCGCGCGGCTGGGTTTTGTCACCCACATCTACGAGCCGGGTGCCAATCCACCCGCCGGTCAGGTGGCCCATCGGGTCACCACCGCAGGTTATGACGACGCTGAAGCGCTGGCAGCATTTGCTGCCTCGGTCGACGTGATCACCTATGAATTCGAGAACATCCCCACCGAGGCGCTGGATATCCTCGAGGCGCACCGCCCGATCCGTCCCGGCCGCGAGGCGCTGCGGGTCAGTCAGGACCGGCTGACCGAGAAAAGCTTTCTGCGCGATCTGGGCCTGATGACGGCGCCCTTTGCCGATGTCACCGATCTGGCGAGCCTCGAGGCCGCGATTGGTGAGATCGGCACGCCCGCGATCCTCAAGACCCGCCGCTTTGGCTATGACGGCAAGGGACAGGCGCGGCTGAAATCACCCGAGGATGCAGTGTCGGCGCTGGCCGACATGGCCGGCGCTCCCGCGATCCTCGAAGGGTTCGTGGAGTTCAGCCATGAGGTCTCGGTTATCGCCGCGCGCGGGCTTGACGGGCAGGTCGCCTGTTTCGATCCCGGCGAGAATGTGCATCGCGACGGTATCCTGCACACCACCAGCGTGCCCGCACGGTTGAGCGCGGTGCAGCGCACCGACGCGGTGCTGCTGGCGGCGCGGGTCCTGAACGCGCTCGACTATGTGGGCGTGATGGGGGTGGAACTGTTCGTGACCCCGGCCGGGCTGATCGTGAACGAGATCGCACCAAGGGTTCACAACTCGGGCCACTGGACCCAGAACGGCTGCGCCGTGGACCAGTTCGAGCAGCATATCCGCGCTGTGGCAGGCTGGCCCCTGGGCGATGGGCAGCGCCATGCGGATGTTGTCATGGAGAACCTGATCGGCGCCGACATGGATCGGGTGCCCGAGCTGGCCACCGAACGCGATCTGGCCCTGCATATCTACGGCAAGGCCGAGGCGAAGCCCGGTCGCAAGATGGGCCACGTCAACCGAATACAGCGCAAGAGCTGACACAGGTCGCTAAATCCGCTCCGGATTTCGCGCGTCCCGCCGATGGCCCGTTGGGCCTGAGGCGGGGCGCAGCCCCTGTCGCGCGATGCCTCCGGCGGGAGTATTTCCCGGCAAGGTAAAAGCGCTTAGCTCAGGAAGCGGGTCGCCGCATCACCTGACATGTAGCTGACGCGGCCACCGGCAAAGGTCGCGGCGACCCTATGGTTCTGCGCGTCGAGGATCACCAGATCGGCGCGTTTGCCGGGCGCCAGCTCTCCCCGGTCGGTAAGCCCGAGGATCGTCGCGGGGCCGGAACTCACCAGCGCCCACGCCGCTGGCAGGTCGAGAACCCCGCTGCGGGCCAGCATCAAGGCGGCCCGGCGCGGGCTGGGGTAGTGATAGTCCGAGGCCAGCGCATCGCAATAGCCCATGGCGATCAGTTCCACCGCGCTGGCATTGCCCTTGTGCGAGCCGCCGCGCACCACGTTGGGCGAGCCGAGGATGACATGCCCGCCTGCCGCACGCCTGGCCTCGGCCGCTTCGGCGGTTTCCGGAAACTCCGAGATGCGCAGGCCACGCGCCTGCCAGGCGGCACAATCGGCCGCACTGTGGTCGTCATGGCTGGCCATGATCACCCCCCTGCCCTGTAGCTCCAGGCAGAGCGCATCGAGCGCGGCAGGCACCCGGTCGCCATTGGCATGCAGCGCCATGAGCATCTCCAGATGCGCTTCGGGACTGCGGCCAGCCTTCAAGGCCTGCCCAGCCAGTCGCGGCGGCTTGCGCCCTTCTGCCAAGCGGTCATGCGGCAGGTGATCGTTAAAAACAAGATAAGGGACCTGCCATTCCTCCAGCAGGTCGGGCAGCGCCGCGTAATCGTCCAGCATATGGGTCTCGAACCGGAGTTGAGGGATCAAGTCCGTCACCACGTTTCCGCGCACTTGCTGAATCGCCCGGAACACTCCGGCCGCGAACTCGGGGCTGCGCAAGCCGCCTTCCCAGCTCCAGAATTGCGCCATGACGGCCGTGGTGATGCCGTTGGCGGCCAGTTCGGCCTCGGCCGCGACGACGCCCTCGGCCATCTCTTTCATGGCGCCGCGCCGTGGCGCCATGTGCCGTTCGAAACCGTCGCCGTGCAGATCGACAATCCCCGGCAGCACCAGATATCCGGCAAGGTCGATCCTGCGGCCGGTTACCGAGGACACAACGCAGCCATCGGCCAGGCCCAGATCGGCCCGTTCCAGCCCGCTCGGCAGCAGGATCTGCGCGCCGGTGAGTGTCAGTTCAAGAGAGGTCATCGGCCACGGGTCCCCGATCCATTCGCGCAGTTTGCGCCCAGGCATCCCTTGTCGAACGCGCCGAACACGGAGTCGATCCAGGTCAGCTCGGGATCGAAACGGCCGTTTTCGAGAAAGAAGAGGGTCTGGGCGATCACACGCGGGTTGTTCATCATGAATGTATGCGTGACAGGCAAGACGATGTGGTCCGTCATGCCGGCAACCTTGGTCGAGGCGACCGAAACCTTGCCATCGTCGGGCCCGGGAATGATCGACGAAAAGACCGGGTTCAGCGTGTTGTCCCCGGCGATCACGCCCAGCGGAAAATCCACCGGCGGTAGTTTGCGCGGCACGCTGTCCGGCCCGGTTCCCAGCGCCAGCCCGGCCGGGCCGTTCAGACGGCCGAACACCTCCCAGGCGCCCAGTTCGTCAACCAGTTCGCTACCCTGGTTCGGCGGCCCCAGCATCACAACGCGGCCAAGCCCGGAGGGGCGATTTGTCATGAGCCACTGGCGGATCAGGATGCCGCCCATCGAATGCGCCACCATGTGGATCGTTTCGCCCGAACATTGCGCCACCGCCTCAGGCAGGGTGTCTTGTGCCAGTTCGGGGATCGGCAGGTCCGTCGAGGGGTAGCCCGGACGCACAACGCGCAAACCCCGCGCCTCGAACACCTCGTCCATCAGGGTAAACGACGCCTCGGTGCGCGCCAGCCCATGCAGCATCACGACGCAATCCGCCCAAAGCGGCGCAGGCAGAAGCAACAGAAACAGGGACAATACCAGACGCATAGGCGGGAGATACTGCGATTTACCGGCGTGCGAAACCCTCAACGCGCGGGCGAGCGACGGATGGAAAGCGCGATACCGCCCAGCAGCAGCACGCCCCCGAGGAGCAGCCGGAGCGGGAGATCCTCTCCCAGCAGAAGCACGCCCGCCAGGACGGCGATAGCAGGGGCGGAAAGCTGCACCGTTGCGGCGCGCGCGGATCCGAGGCGCGGCACCAGGCGGTACCAGAGCGCATAGCCCAATCCAGACGTCACCGCGCCAGAGACCACGGCCAAGGCGCCCCCCTCCCAGGTCAAGGCAAGAGATGTGCCCGGGATCAGGATCACGGCAGCCGAAACCGGCAAAGCCATGACAAAGTTTGCGCTGGTTGCCGACAACGCATCCGTTTCAAGACGCCCGGCAAGCGTGTATGCGGCCCATCCCAGACCGGCAAGCGCCATCAGACCCGCACCAACCGGATCGACGCGCACGCCACCGGCTGGCCACAGAATCCAGGTCAGGCCGGAAAAAGCGACCACAGCCCCGATGATCTGACGGACCGTAGGCGGGACACCCGACACAGCGGTCCAGCCGAACATGGTGATCTGCACAACGCCAAACAGGATCAGCGCGCCCAGACCCGCATCCAGGCTGAGATAGGCAAGCGAAAACGCGACCATGTACAATGACAAGGCCCCAGCGCCCACTATTCTCTGGCGATGGAAAAGCGGCAGCGGCTTGTGTTGCCAGAGGACCAGACACACCAGCATGGCGGCGCCCGCGAACAAGCGCAGCAGTGCAAAGGCCCCTGGATCCGCCAGGTTTCCGGCCACGGCAAAACGATTCAGAATGGAATTGGCGGCAAAGGCCACCATGGTCAGGGTTGTGAGCAAAAACACCTGCATGTGGGCCCCTTGGATCGCTGTGCCGGGGCGTGCCGCCCGTTTCCGCGCCTCCTGTTTGGTCGAAACCGGTGCTGGAAAGCAACCGTTTCGATATCACGATTGCGATGGATGGCCCGAGAGTAGACCGGCTGTCATGCCTCTTCGAAGGCAACGGGGTAGATCAGCCGCGACGCCGGAGCGTTCTGGCCGGGCCCGGCCAGCAACAGATGCTCGACCGGATAGGGGGCGGTCAGATTGGCTGCCCGCTCGGATGAAAAGCCGCGCTTGCCATAGTAATCCCGATCCCCAAGTACAACGATGGTGAGATCGCGTTCCTTAGCCCAGGCAACTGCCAGCTTCAGGACCTTGGAGCCGATGCCGCGCTTCTGATGTTCCGGCGACACCGCGACAGGCGCCAGGCACAGCCACCCATCCGGTGCCCGCATCCAGGACAGGGCGGCATAGCCCAGCAACTGGCCGAATTCCTGATAGATGATCTCGGTCGCCAGATCCCGGTCTGCCCGTAACGCGCGCACCAGTTCCGCCTCTGCCTCACCCGCAAAAGCCGCGCACAACAGGGCGTCGACCATGTCAGGGAATACTGCGGGGGGAAGCGGGTTCATGTCTGGATCTGCTCGGGATATGCGGTGCTGCGCTTTCTTGCACGAAACAACCTGTGATTACAGGTCGCACACGCAGAATTCACGGGTTCCCAGGTACTTTTGTTCCCCATTGACGGGAAATGAATAAGGGGCCGCCCGAAAGCGACCCCTTGTTTTCCGATCGGATCGGACGTGCTTACATCATGCCGCCCATGCCGCCCATGTCGGGCATGCCGCCGCCTGCGGGGGCGTCTTTCTGCGGCTTGTCTGCCACCATCGCTTCGGTGGTGATCAGCAGGCCAGCAACCGAGGACGCGTCTTCCAGAGCGGTGCGGACAACCTTGGCCGGGTCGATCACGCCGAACTTGAACATGTCGCCATATTCTTCGGTCTGAGCGTTGAAGCCGAAGGAGGCATCACCCGATTCACGCACCTTGCCGGCAACCACGGCGCCATCGACGCCTGCGTTCTCGGCGATCTGGCGCAGCGGTGCTTCGATGGCCTTGCGCACGATGTTGATACCGGCGGTCTGGTCGGCATTTGCACCTTCCAGGTCGGCCAGGACCTTGCCCGCCTGAACCAGAGCTACACCGCCGCCCACAACAACACCTTCCTGCACGGCAGCGCGGGTGGCGTTCAGGGCGTCATCGACGCGGTCCTTGCGCTCTTTCACTTCGACTTCGGTCATGCCGCCGACGCGGATCACGGCAACACCGCCTGCCAGTTTGGCAACGCGCTCTTGCAGTTTCTCACGGTCGTAGTCGCTGGTGGTTTCTTCGATCTGGGTGCGAATCTGGGCCACGCGGGCTTCGATCTCGGCCTTTTCGCCTGCGCCATCAACGATGGTGGTCTCGTCCTTGGTGATCGAGATTTTCTTGGCGGTGCCCAGCATGTCCATGGTGACGGACTCGAGCTTCATGCCCAGGTCTTCGCTGATCACCTGACCGCCGGTCAGGATGGCGATGTCCTGCAGCATGGCCTTGCGGCGGTCGCCGAAGCCCGGTGCCTTGACAGCCGCAATCTTCAGGCCGCCGCGCAGCTTGTTGACCACCAGGGTTGCCAGTGCTTCACCTTCGACGTCCTCGGCGATGATCAGCAGCGGCTTTTGCGACTGGATCACCTGCTCGAGCAGCGGAACCATCGGCTGCAGCGAGGAGAGTTTCTTTTCGTGCAGCAGGATCATGCAGTCTTCGAGTTCTGCGATCATCTTGTCTGCGTTGGTGACGAAATAGGGCGACAGGTAGCCACGGTCGAACTGCATGCCCTCGACCACGTCGGTCTCGGTCTCCAGGCCTTTGTTCTCTTCGACGGTGATGACACCCTCGTTGCCGACCTTCTGCATCGCTTCGGCGATCTGGCGGCCGATTTCGGTTTCGCCGTTGGCCGAGATGGTGCCGACCTGCGCCACTTCGGCGCTGTCGTTGACGGGGCGCGAGGCGGCCTTGATGGCCTCGACAACCTTGGCCGTGGCCAGGTCGATGCCGCGCTTCAGGTCCATCGGGTTCATGCCGGCGGCAACCGATTTCATGCCTTCGCGCACGATGGCCTGGGCCAGAACGGTGGCGGTGGTGGTGCCGTCGCCGGCCTCGTCATTGGTGCGGCTGGCGACTTCTTTCACCATCTGCGCGCCCATGTTTTCGAACTTGTCTTCCAGTTCGATTTCCTTGGCGACCGACACACCGTCCTTGGTGATGCGGGGGGCACCGAAGCTCTTGTCCAGAACCACGTTGCGGCCTTTGGGGCCCAGGGTCACCTTGACCGCGTCGGCCAGGATGTTGACGCCCTTGAGCATCTTGTTGCGGGCTTCGGTGTTGAACTTGACGTCCTTAGCAGCCATGTTCTTTCTCCTTGAGAATTTTGATTGGAATGTTGCGACCAGAGATCAGAGAAGCGCGCGGCTTACTCGATGATCCCCATGATGTCGCTTTCCTTCATCATCAGCAGTTCTTCGCCTGCAACGGTGACTTCAGTGCCCGACCATTTGCCGAACAGGATACGGTCACCGGCTTTTACGGCCATCGCGATCAGCTCGCCGCTATCCTTGCGGGCGCCGTCGCCACAGGCGACAACCACGCCTTCGCTGGGCTTTTCCTTGGCGCTATCGGGGATAATCAGGCCGCCTGCGGTCTTCTCTTCGCTTTCGGTACGGCGAACCAGCACGCGGTCATGAAGCGGTTTCAATGCCATCTTTGCAGCTCCTTGAGGCTCAAAGTTTGTTTCCCTCCCCCTGCTCTGTGTCAGAGGCATTAGCACTCCCTCTTGCTGAGTGCTAACGGCGCATAGCTAGGGACTTGGAAAGGCCGAGTCAACATCTTTGCCCGGAAAAAATTCCCCGATTTTGACGGGACGGAGGCGGTTTACAACCGGGTGTCCCCGAAGCAGAGTGCGCACCGTATGACAGACGCGGGACAATCGACATGCAGATCAAGGCAAACGGCATTCAGATCGAGGTCGAGGAGCACGGACCGTCGGACGGCGTACCGCTGATCCTTATCCGGGGGCAAGGCAGCCAGCTGGCGCATTGGCCGACCGAGCTGTATGACGGTTTTGCCAAGGCCGGATACCGGGTGATCCTGTTTGACAATCGCGACGTCGGCCTGACCCAGCGCTTCCCGGTCGATGACGTTCCGGCGGATGCCGATACCATTCTCGCACGGCTGCGCAATGGCGCGGAAATGCCAAAGCCCTATGATATCAACGATATGGTGGGCGACATTACCGGTCTGATGGATGCGCTGGGGATCGAACATGCGCATATGTTCGGCATCTCGATGGGGGGGGCGGTGCTGCAACAATTGTGCATCGATCACCCTGACCGCGTTTTGTCGGCCACGATTGTGATGACCGCTTGCCGACCATTCACCGAACGCGCGCCGGATGACCGGGCAGCCCTATTGGCGCTTGTCGACAGCCTGTTGGTGCGCGACGTGACGCGTTCGGAATATCTGGATGCGCAGGTCGCCGAACATGGGCTTTGGGGCAGTCCCGGCTACCCGATGCCCGAGGCGGATATCCGCGCCATGGCCGCCCGCGCCTGGGAGCGGGGCGTGGATGCGGCCGGGCGAAACCGACAGGTGCTGGCAATACTGCATGCGCCTGACCGCAGGCCAGGCCTGAGGAAGGTCGCACTGCCCTGCTTTGTGATCCACGGCACCGATGACGCGCTGATACCGCTGGAGATGGGCGAAGAGATCGCGGCGGCAATTCCCGAAGCAGAGTTTCAGGCGGTGAAGGGAATGGGCCATATCATCACCCCGGCCCTTTCCCCGGTCATGGTTGACATGGTGACCGACTTCATCGCGCGGCGGGCCTAGGTCCAGCTATAGGCCCAATGGACCAGTCCGGCGCGGCCTTCATCCGTAATGCCATAGATGCCCTTCTCGACCCGTAGAAACCAGCCATAGTGGTTTTCGCGCATCAAGCGGGTTGCAGTGGTAACGCCCGTAGCAAGGGCGACCTCGCTGCCTTTGCTTTGTCCGTTCTCCGCCAGATGCGCGGCACAGCGCAACGCATCCTGGCGGTAGGCGGTGACAATGCCATGCCGGGTCGCACCACCGGCGTTTGGATCGCCGGTCAGGCGGTCGAACTCTCGGAACAACTTCTCCGTCCGCGCCCTGGACTTGCGCGGCTGGTAGGGTCCGGGGTCGCACTGCACCTCGACCTGCCCATCGGGGCGCACTGTGATCAGGCCCAGCCCCAATCGCTGGCACAGCGCGAGATTGTCGCGTAAAGCCCGCCGGGCCGTTTTTCCCTTGGGCCGCAAGACCGCCATATAAACGGTATCTGTTAGGGCGAGCCGCGCCACAGCCTGATGAAACAGCGACAGCGAGAACCGCAGCTTCAATTCCACCACTACCGGCGGTTCATCACCCCGCCGCGCGACAATGTCGGCGGCGCCGACCTCACCCTTGACGGTGTAGCCCTGCCGTTCCAGCATCTGTTTGATCGGTGGGTATAGATCCTGCTCTCGCTGCATGGTTGCAGGCTAGGCACATCGGAGGGGCAATACAATCGCGCAACCAAGCGTGTCTTGCCCCTGGCAAATCCGGACCTTAGCTGTTGATTCAGTTCGAAATCGAAGGAGACCCCATGCTGCGCGCCCTGATACTCTGCCTGGGCCTGCTGGGCACGACCGGGGTCGAGGCCCGCTGTACCGGCACCGATCTGCGGACACGGTTGACGCCTGAAGGCGAAGCACTTTTGGCGCGCGAGATAAAAAAGGTCCCGTTTGCCTATGGCAACCACTGGATCGCGACCAAAGGGTCGCAACGCATCCACCTGATCGGAACCCAACATACCGGGGACAGCCGGATGCGGGCAGTGATGCGAAAGCTCACGCCGGTGATCCAGTCCGCTGATGCCGTACTGTTGGAAGTCACGGCCAAGCAGCTCGCCACCCTCGAAGACACGCTACGCGAGACACCCTCGATCCTGACGATACCCAAGGGTTCTCCGGGGCTGGACAAGCTGATGGAACCGGAAGAGTGGCAGATGCTGAGCCTTCAGATGCGGGTGCAGGGAGTCAATGAACAGGTTCTTGCCCGCATGCAGCCCTGGTTCATCTCGATGAACCTATCCCGCTCGGGCTGCGGCGGGCGCGGGCTGTTTGCCTATCGCGGTCTGGATGACCGGATCGAGCTTTTGGCGGCGCGGGCTGGAGTGCCGGTCGGCTCACTGGAAGCGGTCGGAACGGGCATGAGTTCTCTGTCTGCCATCCCGATCCGCGACCAGGTCAAGCTGCTTGTGCTGGACATGAAGAGCGAGCTCAATTTCGACGATCAGGTCGTGACCCTTTCGAACGCCTATTTCGAAGAGAGGTTGGCCGAGGCAATGCTGATCGAGGACTGGACGCTCTATCGCGACCTGAACGTTTCCCGAAAGGAAGTGTCCCGCCTGCTGCGCCAGTTCGATACGCATATTCTGGACAAGCGCAATCGGGCCTGGATGCCGGTTATCCAACGGACCAAAGGAAAGACCTTGGTCGTGGCTGTCGGGGCGGCGCATTTGCCGGGAAAGGCCGGTCTGCTGAACCTGTTGAAACAGCGCGGCTACAGCCTGAGCCGCGCTGAGTTTTGAAGAGCGGAAATGACATCCATGCGTTTTCTGGCCGCTTTCCTGTTTCTGACAATGCCAATGGCGGCCTTTGCCGCCTGCGAAGGGCGCGACCTGCGTGACGACTTGCCGAACGAGGTCCGCGCCGACATGGTACAGGCCGCTGCCGCGATACCCTATCACGAGGGCAACCACTGGATAGCGACCCGCGGCAATACCGTGCTGCATCTGATTGGGACCCTGCATGTCAACGACCCTCGTATGGGGCCTGCTGCCGACAGGCTGGAACCGCTGATCGAGCGGGCAGATTCCATCTGGTTTGAGATGAACTCTCTCGACCTTGCCGACTTTGAGCGTGAGATCATGGGGAACCCCAAGGTGGCGCTGATCACCGAGGGCCCAACCCTGATCGAACTGATGAGCGAAGAGGGATGGAGCCGCGTCGCCCAGGCCCTGGCCGAGCGCAATGTCCCGGCCTGGATGGGGGCCAAGATGCAACCGTGGATATTGGGTTCGGTCCTGTCGATGCCGCCCTGCCTGCTGCGCAGTTCGGAAGAGGCGATGCAAGGTTTGGATCGCCGCTTGATGGACATCGCCTACAGTCACGACGTACCGCAACATTCGTTGGAAACCGGGACCGAAATGCTGGCGCTGTTCACCGCCACCTCGATCGAACAGCAGGCACGCGAGTTGGAGATGTTTTCGGGCAGTCTGGGGACCAATGCCGACCAGTTGGCGACACTGAGCGATATCTATTTCGAAGAGCACCATGCCGAGGCCATGGAGTTCTTGCGTCGTGACACACTGGCGCGCACCGGTTTGACACCTGAGGATTTCGACCCGATTTGGGACAGTTTCAAGTTGGAACTGTTAGAGGGACGCAACCGCAATTGGATGCGCCATATTCTGGATTTCCAAGATCAAACTGCGGTGATCGCCGTGGGCGCGGCCCATTTGCACGGCGAAAGCGGATTGCTGAACCTCCTGACGATAGAGGGGTACGTGTTGGAACGCTCCGCATTCTAAGGCAGCAACCTGACCAAGGGTCGCAGCCTGAGCGGCCCCCCGTGACAATGCCGGTCCGCGCCCCTATAAGGCGCGCAAATTTGACCTTGCGCAGGATAGACACATGACCATTCAGGTATTTGGCCACAAATCCCCCGACACCGATTCCACCGGCTCGCCCATCGTCTGGGCCTGGTATCTGAACGAGGTAAAGGGCGAGGCCGCCAAACCGGTGCTGCTGGGCGAACCCAACACCGAAGCGGCCTTCATGCTGAGCCGCTGGGGTTTCGACAAGCCCGAGATCATCTCGGACGTGGACGCAGGCGCCCCGGTGGTGATCGTGGACACCAACAACCCCGCCGAACTGCCCGCCAGCGTCAATGACGCCGATATCCGCCAGATCATCGACCACCACGCGCTGATCGGCGGGCTGAAAACCAAGGGCCCGATCGACATCACCGTGCGTCCTCTGGCCTGTACTGCCACCATCATGGTCGACCTGATGGGCGACGATGCCGCGCGCATGCCCGAGGCGATCAAGGGTGCGGCGCTGACCTGCATCCTTAGCGACACGCTGGAGTTCCGCTCGCCCACCACCACCGACCACGACCGCGCCGTGGCCGAGAAGCTGGCCGCCGATCTGGGCGTCGACATCCCCTCTTACGCCGCCGAGATGTTCGCGGCGAAGTCGGACGTGTCCTCGTTCTCGGATGCCGAACTGCTGCGGATGGACTCGAAAGAGTACAATGTCGACGGCAAGGAATTCCGGGTCTCTGTTCTGGAAACCACAGCGCCCAAGGTGCTGCTGGACCGCAAGGACAGCCTGATGGCCTCGATGATCGACGTGGCCAAGGAAGACGGCGCCGATCAGGTGCTGCTGTTCGTCATCGACATCCTGAACGAGGAAGCCACCCTGCTGGTGCCCAACGATCTGGTCAAGACAGTGGCCGAAAAGAGCTTTGGCGCCTCGGTCTCGGGCGACACGGTTGTCCTGCCCGGCATCATGAGCCGGAAGAAGCAGATCATCCCCAACCTCAAGGTCTGATAGCCACTTCTGTCGAACCGGTTCAAACCGGGGAAAGGGCGCGGATACGCGCCCTTTTTTTGTTGCCACGATAATGAGACACTTCGGTCAACGGCCCCGGGAATCGGGTCGTTTCACTATTACGCCGCAGGCAGGGCTCAGCGCCCTGCCCGGCCAAACTGATAAAAACAAAATCCCAACAACCGGAGGTACTGACATGCCGCTTCTCCTAGACCGCCGTTCCTTTATCGGCGCAACCGCTGGCTTTATCGCTCTGCATCCGTTCTCGGCCCGGGCATCCGGGATGCAGGCCCATTTGCGGATCATGGAGACGACGGATCTCCATGTTCACGTCTACCCATATGACTATTACGCAGACAAACCGATCGACACCGTCGGCCTGTCGCGCACAGCGGCGTTGATCCAGTCGATCCGGGACGAAAGCACCAACTCGCTGCTGATCGACAACGGAGATTTCCTGCAAGGCAACCCGATGGGCGATTACATCGCCTATGAACGCGGCATGGCCGAGGGCGACAGCCATCCGATCATCACGGCCATGAATACGCTGGGCTTTGATGGATCGACCTTGGGCAATCACGAGTTCAATTATGGTCTGGATTTCCTGACAAAGTCTCTGGCGGGTGCGAATTTCCCTGTTGTCTGCGCCAATATCGCCCGCGAGGCGGGCAGTTCCCCGCGCGAGGACAAGACGCTGTTGCCGCCCTATGTCATTCTGGATCGCGAGGTCATCGACGGCGACGGGACACCCCATCCGATCCGGATCGGTCTGATCGGTTTTGTCCCGCCACAGGTGATGAACTGGGATCGGCGCCATCTGGAAAACAAAGTTGTCGCACGCGACATCGTGGATACCGCCCGGGCCTATGTGCCGCAAATGAAGGAGCAAGGCGCAGACATCATCATCGCGCTCTGCCATTCGGGCATTGGCGAGGCAAATCATGTGGACGGACAGGAGAACGCCGCGATTCCACTGGCGGCCGTCGACGGGATCGACGCGATCCTGACCGGCCATCATCACCGCGTCTTCCCCGGCCCGCAATATGAGGGGACCGCAGGCGTCGACTCGACTGCCGGAACCATCATGGGCAAACCTGCGACCATGGGCGGCTTCTGGGGCTCTCACATGGGGCTGATCGATCTGATGCTGGAACGCGACGGCGGAGCGTGGCGCGTCGTGGCCCATACCGCCGAGGCCCGCCCGATCTCGAAGCGCAACGAAGACCGCTCGATCACGCCACTGGTCGAAAGTGTCGCCAAGGTCGAAGAGGCCGCCAGTGCCGAACACGAGGCGACGCTTGCCTATGTCCGCCGTCCGGTGGGCAAGACCGACGCAGCGCTGCACAGCTACTTCGCTTTGGTCGCCGATGATCCCTCGGTGCAGATCGTGTCGATTGCCCAGACCTGGTACATCGGCGAGATGATGAAGGGCACCGAGCACGAGGGCCTGCCGATCCTCTCGGCTGCCGCGCCGTTCAAGGCGGGCGGGCGCGGCGGGCCGCAGTACTATACCGATGTCCCGGTGGGCGACGTGGCGATCCGCAACGTTGCGGACCTGTACCTCTACCCCAACACGGTGCGCGCCGTGCGCGTGAACGGGGCGCAGCTGCGAGGCTGGCTGGAACGGTCTGCCGGGATCTTCAACCAGATCACGCCGGGCGAGGCCGACCAGGTTCTGCTGAACCCCGATTTCCCGTCCTACAATTTCGACGTGATCGACGGTGTCAGCTATCAGATCGACCTCAGCCAGCCGTCGCGCTTTACCGCCAAGGGCGAGATGGCCAATCCCGAGGCGCAACGCATCGTCAACCTGTCCTTCAACGGCAAGCCGGTGACGGATGACATGGAATTCGTGATCGCAACAAACAACTACCGTGCCAGCGGCGGCGGAAGCTTCCCGGGCGCCTCGCCGGATACTGTGATTTTCGAGGGGCCGGACACCAACCGGGACGTGATCGTGCGCTACATTGTCGAACAAGGCACTATCAATCCCAGCGCCGACGCGAACTGGTCGTTTGCGCCCCTGCCCGACACCTCGGTCCTGTTCGACACCGGGCCGGCCGCCGCGCAATATGCCGACGGGATAAAAGGTATGAAGATCGAGGCCGCAGGCGATGGGCCGGACGGGTTCGCGCGGTTCCGCATCGCGTTGTGATCTGAAGCTCCCTGCTACGCGGGGGGCAGCCCGTCAAAGGCGTGTACGCCCTCGGGAATGATGTGAAACGCCTGTTTCTCGGCGGCGAACACCGCTGCCTTGGGCCCCTTGAACACCGCGGGGTCGTCCAGCGTGCCGATCTTGAGGATCACCGCCGGCAGGCCGGGCCGGTGCGAGGCGACCCCGGTGCCGCAGGTGGCGCAGAAATCGCGGGTCACGCGGTCGGGCCGGTCCTCCAGCCGAAAACTCTTGGGCGTGCCTTTGACATAACGAAAGCCAGCGGCGGGCATCACCATGAACAGGTTCGGCGCGCCGCCGGAGTAGGTTTGGCAGGCGCGGCAGTGGCATTGCGCCTTGAGCATGGGCGCGCCCTCGGCCTCGTAGCGCAGCGCGCCGCAATAACACCCGCCAGTAAGGGTCATTCTGGGTCTCCTGTTTCGGTTTCTCCGGCGAGGATGGACGCAGGAGTGACAAGCGCATAGTGTCACAAATGACATTATTCAGATCGAAATGGACAAATCGCCGTGGACGTCGTTCTGCTGCATCCAACCCCCTGCCAGCGGTCGAGCCTGGCCATCGCCGAGGACATGCTGGACAGCGCCAACCGCGTGGCCGCGTTGCGCGGCGAGACGGCGCCGTTTTGCTGGCGCACCCTGCACCCCGAGGCGGTCTGCCCGGATACACCGGCGCCGGGGCTGGTGGTGCTGCCGGGGATGGGGCTTGCCTCGGCCGAGGAGTTGCGGGCGGCGATGGACAGTCCTGCCTTTGTTGCGCTGACCGCGGCGCTGCGCCACTTCGCCCAGCCCGGTACCCGCATTGCCAGCGCCTGCTCTGGCGTCTTTGCGCTGGCGGCGGCGGGGCTTCTGGATGGGCGCTGCGCCACCACAACCTGGTGGCTGGCGCCGCTGTTGCGGGGCTGGTTCCCCAAGGTCCGGGTCGAGATGGGCGAGGTGCTGTGCAGCGATGGAGCGCTGGTGACGGCCGGGGCGTTCTTTGCCCAGATCGACCTGATGCTGCACCTGATCGAAACCCAGGCAGGGTTTGCCCTGGCCGAGGATTGCCGCCGCTTTCTGCTGGCTGACAGCCGACCCAGCCAGCTGCCCTATCTGTCGGTGGCGACCCTGGTGGCGGGCGATCCGGCGCTGCAACGGGTCGAGTTGTACCTGCGCCGCCATATCGCCCGACAGGTGCCGCTGGCCGAACTGGCCGATGCCGCCGGGCTGGGCACGCGCACCTTTGCCCGCCGTCTGGCACGGGTCGCGGGCATGACCCCGGGCGAGTTCGCCCAGACCCTGCGAGTGACCGAGGCGATCCGGCTTTATCGGGCGGGCGGGCTGAGCCTCGAACAGATCGCGCATCGGGTCGGATATGGCGATGCCACCGCGCTCCGCCGTGTAATGACCCGCCGCACCGGGCGGCGGCTGGAAAGTTTTCGCGGCTGACCGCCAGCCCTTTCCCATGGCCATTGTCCAACGCATGCGGCATACAAGCCCTTGCGACAATACCCAAACCGGACCCAGACATGACCCAGATCATCAATGCCCTCTCCGACATCTCCGACCGCTATCGCGCGCTATTCGTCGATCTGTGGGGATGCGTGCACAATGGGGTGACCGCCTATCCAGATGCGATCTCTGCGCTGAGAGCCTATCGCGCCCAGGGCGGCAAGGTCGTGCTGGTGACGAACTCTCCGAAACCGCGCGCCGGGGTTGCAACCCAATTGGTCCAGTTCAACGTGCCGCAAGACGCCTATGACACCATCGCCACCAGCGGCGATAGCGCACGTTCGGCCATGTTCCGGGGGGCGGTTGGGCAAAAGGTCTATTTCATGGGTGAGTGGGACCGCGACGCAGGCTTCTTCGAACCGCTCAAACTGCTCGACAACCCGGTCGAGATCACCCGTGTGCCGCTGCAAGAGGCCGAGGGCATCGTGTGTTGCGGCCCCTTCGACCCTATGGCCGACCCGGCGGTGAACCGGCCCGAGTTCCTCTATGCCAAGACCAAGGGGATGAAGCTGCTCTGCGCCAATCCCGATATCGTGGTCGACCGCGGCGAAATCCGTGAATGGTGCGCCGGGGCGCTGGCGCGGCTTTACACCGAGATGGGGGGCGAGAGCCTGTATTTCGGCAAACCACACCCGCCGATCTATGATCTGGCGCGCCGCCGGCTGCTCGCCTTGGGGGTGGATGTCGCCGATTCCGAGATTCTGGCGATCGGCGACGGCATCCAGACGGACATCGCCGGTGGTCAGGGTGAAGGCATCGATACCCTGTTCATCTCGGGCGGTCTGGCCGCATCGGAAACCAAAACTGGCATCAACCCGGATCCGGTGGCGCTAACTGCATACCTGGAAAGAGAAAACAGAAGCCCGACCTATACTATTGGCCAACTTCGCTAAGCAGAAAGGGCTTGATTTTCTGCAACTGCAAAGTAATAAAGTTGCCAAACCAAGGTGGAGACTTGCTCAAAGTTGCTCCGCCATCTGGATAGAGAGGGTGACATGTTGGACAATCTGCCGCGCGGAACGATCTGTATCGAAGATATCGAGATGGGCATGACCCGGTACCTGCGCAAGCAGGTCACCGACGAGGATATCGAGATGTTCGCCCAGGTCTCGACGGACCGCAATCCGGTGCATCTGGACGACGAGTATGCCCGCGACACCATCTTTGAGGGGCGCATCGCCCATGGCATGCTGACCGCCGGGCTGATCTCGGCCGTGATCGGCGAGCAGCTGCCCGGACATGGCACCGTCTACATGGGTCAGTCGCTGAAGTTCCTCGCCCCCGTGCGCCCGGGAGACACGGTCTATGCCGAGGTCAAGGTGATCGACATCGACTTTGCCAAACGCCGAGTCAAGCTGGACTGCCATTGCGCCGTCGACGGCAAGAAGGTGCTGGTGGGCGAGGCGATGGTGCTGGCCCCCTCGCGCAAGTTCGACTGATCGTTAGCACAGCTGCATTCGCGGCCTCGCTCCTCAGCAACACACGAAGAAGTGATCATTGCTCGCGCTGCCTGGGCCCAACCAAAGTGCAGTTTCCTACTTTTATTTCAATAAGTTGAACAATCACGCGCAGATCGCGGCCCATTGCGCGGGCGTGGTACTATTCTGCTGAAAGCCTGACTGAACTTGCTATCGTTTGGACAAGACTCACTTAACTTGTTCATGAAGTGGAGTTCGAGATGCGAGCAATCGTTATCGGCGCAGGGATGGGAGGGCTGATGACCGCCCTGACGCTGCGGCAATCCAAGGTCTTCTCGGCGATCGAGGTCTACGAGCAGACCAGGCAGCCCAGCACAGCCGGGGCCGGGCTGAACATTCCCCCCAATGGGGCGCGGATCTGCCGCTGGCTGGGGGTCGATCTGGATGGCGGCAACCCCAAAGGACCGGATGGCGCAGTGGATGGTGGCCGGGCTGCGATCCTGACATCGACCCGGCAGTTCAACACCGATGGCAGTGTGACCGAAAGGCCGTTCGACCATGTCACCGCCGCTGGCGATGGCGCCGGGTTTCATCACATGCACCGGCTGGACCTGCTGATGTGCCTCTACAAGCGGGTGTTGGAATTCGGCACCGACAGTGGCGCCCCCTGCCCGATCTCGGTCCATATGGACAGCAGGCTGACCAGGCTGGAGCAAAGCCAAGGCGGTGTGACGGCGGCGTTCGCCAATGGGCATACGGCGACCGGTGACATTCTGGTTGGCGCCGATGGGATCAACTCGGCCACTCTCAGTCTGGCCTGGCCCAACCCGCGCCCCAAGCGCTGGACCGAGGTCACCTGTTTCCGCGGCCTCATTCCCCGCGACACCGTCGCGGCGCTGCGCAAGCCTGATGGCCGTCCGCTGGACCACAACCCCATCCACTCTTTCAGCATGGACCGCCACAAGACGGAACGCAGCGGCGCCACCACCTATTGGGTACGCGGCGGCGAGTTGCTGAATGTCTGGATCGCCCGGTATGAACCCGATTCAACCGCCTTTGAACAGGAAGAGGGCGACTGGTTTCCCATCAGCCGCGAAGAAATCACGCGCGACGTCGGCGCGGCCTTTGCCGAGCTTCCCAATTGCGACGATCTGGTCGCCCTGGCCGGGGCGATGGTAGGCCCCACGAAATGGGGGCTTTATGACCGCGACGCGCTGGACACCTGGGTGCAGGGGCGCATCTGCTTGCTGGGCGATGCGGCGCACCCGATGCTGCCCACCTTTGGGCAGGGCGCGGCGCAGGCATTCGAGGATGCCGCCGCGCTTGGCTGCGCCTTCGCCCTGCACCGCCGTGACGTGTCCACGGCCCTGTTGCACTATGAACGGGTGCGGCACTATCGCGCCAGCCGGTTTCAACTGGGGTCGAAGTTTGCCTTTGACCATCTGCGGCCCAAGGGTACCGAGGCGCAAAAAGCGCTGCTTGAAGGGCTGGATGAACGCGTCACGCCCGCGTTTTCGCATGACAAGCGCGGCGGCGAGAATGACGCCTGGATCTATGCCTTTGATGCCCGCAACATCGGCCCGGCCCTGCCCGCCAGGAAATGGGGACCGTGGGATTACCGCGAGGCATCGAAGGAGGATCATGCAAAGGCGACGCAAAGCCTCTGGCAGCCGGAGGTCCCGGCCGGAGGCACCCGTCGCGTGACCCGCGCCGAGGTCGCCCGGCACAACACCCGCGACGATTGCTGGATCATCGTTTCGGGCAAGATCTATGACATCTCGGCCTGGGCGCCCCATCACCCCGGCGGTGCGGGCATTGCCCGGATTTATGCGGGCAAGGATGCCACCGCCGAGTTCGGCGATTATCACAGCGCGCAAGCGGTCGCACATATGGCGCATTTCTGTATCGGCGAACTGGTCGAGACATCGGAGGGTGCAGAGCCGTCGGCATGACCCGAGTGACCCAAACAGTCTCTGACCGGTGACCGAAACGCCCCTGCTCCATCAAGTCGCGCTTGAACCCGGGGCGACCTGCGTTTACCCAACCTGCATGCGTATCATCCGCGACTACAGATTTCTTGAACCCCGGGACCGAGGCGCCAGCGTCGCCATCGGCAATTTCGACGGCGTGCATATCGGCCACCGCTCGGTGATCGAACTGGCGCGGCAGGCGGCGCCCGAGGCGCCACTGGGGGTGATGACCTTCGAGCCGCATCCGCGCGAGTATTTCGCCCCGGACAGCCCACCCTTTCGCCTGATGCGCGGCCCGGCGCGCGCGCACCGGCTGGAAAAGCTGGGCGTCGAGCGGCTGTATGAGCTGCCCTTCAACGCCGCGCTGGCCGGGTTGACGCCCGAAGAGTTCGCGCGCCGCGTCATCTGCGACGGTCTCGGCCTGGCGCATGTGGTGATCGGCGCCGATTTCTGCTTCGGCAAGGGCCGCAGCGGCAACGCCGCCGACATGGTGCGGTTCGGTCAGCAGATGGGGTACGGTGTCACCATTGCGCCGCTTTTGGAGCAGACCGAGCGCGTGATCTCCTCGACCGCGATCCGCTCCGCGCTGAGCGAGGGCCGCCCGCGTGACGCCGCCGCAATGCTGGGCCATTGGCATCGGATCGAGGGGCCGGTAATCGGCGGCGAGCAGCGCGGGCGCGAATTGGGCTTTCCCACCGCCAATATGTCCATCGACGGGCTGCACCCGCCCCGGTTCGGTGTCTATGCGGTGCTGGTCGATGTGCTGGATGGGCCACACAAGGGCAGCTATCATGGCGCCGCCTCGGTCGGTGTGCGACCGATGTTCAAAGGCGAGCAGCCCAATATCGAAACCTTCCTGTTTGATTTTTCCGGCGATCTTTATGGCGCCACGCTGAGTGTCGGGTTGGTTGAGTATCTTCGTCCCGAAATGACCTTTGACGGGCTCGACGCCCTTATCGCGCAAATGGACGCCGATTGCGCCCGCGCCCGCGACATCCTGGCCGCCCTATGAAAGATCCGATCGACCGCAACGGGCTGCGCCCGCGTTTTTGGGAGCGCAAGCCGCTGGCGCGGCTGAGCAAGACCGAGTGGGAGGCATTGTGCGACGGCTGCGGCAAATGCTGCCTGAACAAGCTCGAGGACGAGGATACAGGCGAGGTCGAACTGACCCGGGTCGCCTGTCGGCTGCTGGATGACGAGAGCTGCCATTGCACCCAATACCCGATCCGTCACCAGTTTGTGCCCGATTGCATCGTGCTGACCCCCGACAATCTGGACAGCCACGCCTATTGGATGCCCCGCACCTGCGCCTATCGGCTGCTGTGGGAGGGCAAGCCGCTTTTTGACTGGCACCCGCTGATCTCGGGCGATGCCGAAAGCGTGCACCGGGCGGGCGTGTCGGTGCGCGGCATCACCGTATCCGAATTCGAAACCCCCGAAGAAGACTGGGAAGACCATATCATCGAGGAGCCGATCTGATGTTCTTTGCTTCTGACAATTCCGGCCCTGTCCACCCCGAGGTTCTGACTGCCCTGGCCGAGGCCAACCAGGGCTATGCCATGGCCTATGGGGCGGATGCGCAGATGCAGGCGGTGCGCGAGAAAATCCGTCGGATTTTCGAGGCGCCCGAGGCGGCGGTTTATCTGGTCGCAACCGGGACAGCGGCCAACTCGCTGGCGCTGGCCACCCTGTCACAACCGTGGCAGACGATTTTCTGCTCGCCCGTGGCCCATATCCACGAGGACGAGTGCAACGCGCCTGAGTTCTATTCGGGCGGCGCCAAGCTGACCCTGGTGTCCGGCGGCGACCGGATGACGCCCGAAGCGCTGCGCGCCTCGATCACGGGCGAAGAGACCCGTGGCGTGCACGGGCCGCAGCGCGGCCCGGTCTCGATCACCCAGGTGACCGAACGCGGCGGCGTCTATTCCATTGCCGAGTTGCAGGCGCTTTGCGCGGTGGCCAAGGAGTACGGTCTGCCGGTGCATCTGGACGGCGCCCGCTTTGCCAATGCTCTGGTGGCGCTCAACGCCTCGCCCGCCGAGATGACCTGGAAGGCGGGCGTTGACGCGGTCAGCTTTGGCGGCACCAAGAATGGCTGCATGGGCGTCGAGGCGGTGATTTTCTTTGACCCGAAACATGCCTGGGAATTCGAGCTGCGCCGCAAGCGCGGTGCGCATCTCTTCTCGAAACACCGCTATTTGTCGGCGCAGATGGATGCCTATCTGACGGATGATCTCTGGCTGCGCTCGGCGCGGCGGGCTAATGACAATTGCGCCCGGCTGGTCGAGGGGCTGGGGGCGGCGGGGGCCACGTTCCTGCACGAGCCGCAGGCCAATATCGTCTTTGCCAGCTTCCCGCGCGCCACGCACCGGCGGCTGATGGACGCGGGCGCGTCCTATCACCTGTGGGGTGCGGAACTGGAGGGCGAGGACGAGAGCGAGATGCTGGCCTGCCGCATGGTCTGCGACTGGTCGATCGGGACGGATCAGATCGACCGCTTCCTGTCCCTGCTCTGAGCGGGTGGGGGGCGCTGCCCCCGGAGTATTTTCAGCGAAATGAAAAGACTGACAGTCAGCCTGCCCGCGACCATAACGCGCGGATGTGCGCCGCCGTCTCTGCCGGGTGACTGATGGGCAGCATGTGACCGGCGCCCGCGATGACCTCTTCGGTTGCATCGGGCAGACGCCGCACGAGACCCTTTGAGATCGCCTGCATCACCGGATGGGTCAATGCGCCCCGCAAGAGCAGAACCGGCATCGTGGCACGGTCGAGCTGCCCGGGCGCCAGCAGCCCGGCCGTGTCTTTGAACAGCGCCTCGTCCACCGTCGGAACAATGTGAATACCCCGGATCATTGCCGCGCGGGTCGCCTCGGGCAGGTCCGGCCAGCGCGGGCTGTCGGCGGTGCTCCACATCCGGTTGAACAGACGCGCGGCCAGCGCCTTGTCGCCGCTTTCCAGGGCAGACATATAAGGTTGTGCGTCCTGACCATGCTGCTCGATCAGATCAGGCGCGTCCCGGCAGGCCACGGCGAAAAACACCGGTTCGATGAGTGTCAGGCTGCGAACAAGCTCCGGCTGTTCCACCGCCAGCCGCAAGGCAACGGTAGCGCCAAAGGAATGACCGATCACATCCATGCGCCTGTCGAGACAGGCCTGTGCGTTCTCCAGGATGCGATCCTGAAAACAGCCCTGCCCGTCCCAATCCGGGCTGCGGCCATGGCTGAGCATGTCCGGCGCGGTGAACCGGGCCTCGTCCCCCAGAATGCGGGTCAGCCCCTTCCACGCGCCCGAATGGGCAATGGTGCAATGCAGCGCCAACACCTGCCGCGGCCCATGGCCGAAGTGACTGACGTGGACGGGTTGCGGCAAAGAGGCGGTATCCCTCACCCCTTGATCTCCGCCAGATGCGCGTCGAGATCGTCCAGCCGGTCCTGGCCCCAGAACCTCTGACCATCCGACGTGATGTAGAACGGGGCACCAAAGACACCACGATCGACCGCCTCCTCCAGGTTGGCGGCATAGGTTTCCGCCCCGACCAGCAGGCCGCTGTTTGCCAGATTCGGATCGAAACCGGCGCGTTCCAGGCAATCGCGGATCACCTCGTCCTGCGCGATGTCCTTGTCTTCGGCCCAGCAGGCCCGCAAGATCGAATGACACAGCGCACCGACATCGCCGCTGCCGTCCCGGATCGCTGCAATGATCGCGTAAGAGGAGGGCGCGGCATTCGTCGGCCAATGCACGGGCTTGAGGTAGAACGGCAAACCGGTCTTCCTGGCTTGACGCTGCAACTCCTGGGCCCGGTATTCGATGCGCGAGGGGTGCCGGTCCTTGGGGGGCACACCGCCTGTCCGGCCGAAAAGCGCAAGGATATCCACGGGCTTGTAGGCGATGCTGGCCCCGTGCTTTGCGGCCACCTCCTCCAGTCGCATCCCGGCCAGATAGGAAAAGGGCGAGAGTGTCGCAAAAAAGTAGTCGATATCGGCCATGTTCACTTTCTCCGCAGCGTTACCTTTGCTGGACCGTAAGCCCATGCTAAGCGGTGTCAACATCACGAATCTGTCACAACAGACAGTGCTGCCTGGGGATATCCGTCATGCCGTCACTCACCGAACCCAAGCTCATCTCTGGGAACGCCAATCTTCCGTTGGCCCAGTCGATAGCGCGCCGTATGAGCCTGTATCGAGGCGTTGACCAAGGTTTGGTCAACGCCCGTGTCGAACGGTTCAACGATGGCGAGATCTTTGTCGAGGTGTTCGAAAATGTCCGCGGCGAGGACATGTTCATCATCCAGCCGACATCGAACCCCGCCAATGACAACCTGATGGAGCTGCTGATCATCGCAGACGCGCTGCGGCGGTCGTCGGCAGCGCGGATTACGGCGGTGATCCCCTATTTCGGCTATGCCCGGCAGGACCGGCGGACCAAGGCGCGTACGCCTATCAGCGCGAAGCTGGTGGCGAACATGCTGACCGGCGCTGGGATCGAGCGGATCCTGACCATGGACCTGCACGCGGCCCAGATTCAGGGTTTCTTCGATATTCCGGTCGACAACCTCTATGCTTCGCCGATTTTCGCGCTGGATGTGCGGACCAATTTCAAGGATCGGATGGGCGACCTGATGGTGGTCTCGCCCGACGTGGGCGGCGTGGCGCGTGCGCGTGAACTGGCCAAGCGGATCAATGCGCCGCTGTCTATCGTAGACAAGCGCCGGGAAAAGCCGGGCGAAATCGCCGAAATGACGGTGATCGGTGATGTGACCGACAAGATCTGCCTGATCGTCGACGATATCTGCGACACGGCCGGAACCTTATGTAAAGCCGCGCAGGTGTTGCTCGACAATGGCGCCAAGGAAGTGCACTCGTACATTTCACACGGTGTGATGAGCGGGCCGGCGGTCGAACGGGTGAGCAACTCGGTGATGAAATCGTTGGTGATCACTGATTCGATCCAGCCGACGCCGGAAATCCTTGCTACGCCGAATATCCGTGTGGTCCCAACCGCTCCGATCTTTACCCAGGCGATCCTGAACATCTGGAACGGCACCTCCGTCTCGTCCCTGTTCGAGGACAAGACCCTGCGCCCGATCTACGAGTCGCTCTATCATATGGATTGATCGGGCCGGCGGTTTCGAATCCCGGGCCTCGTCGCCTTGGCCCCAGAAAATTCGTCGAATTTTCTGGGGCGGCGCCCCTAGATCACGTCCCAGTCATCCTCGTTGGCAACGTCACCGATCGCGGTCCATCCCACGCGAAGCCGGGCGACCCGTGTATCGGCCCATGTTCGAAACACGATATCGAACCCGTTCGGGGTGATGTCTTCGGCTTTCACTTCTGCCCGAACCGCGGCCCCGGTATCGACATCCCAAAGTGAAATCCCGACAACAATGGCAGGAACAGAGCGGAATGCCTGCTTGAAGCGGACGGCATGTCTGCGTTCGCGGTTTCCCGATCCGGTCCACATATCCCCTCCGTTCTCGTAGTCCGAGAACATCGCAACATCGCCTTGCTGAATGGCCATACGGTGGGCGGAGAAAACTTTCATAATTCACAATCCAAGACGACGACAGGCGGGTGAGAAATATCACAGGCCAATCAGGCCAAAAATTGACGCAAAAAGGGCCAGCCCGTTGCCCGGCTGGCCCCATGTTCTTGCTGCGAAAGCCAGAAGCTCAGAGCCCCATATGGGTGCCCAGGGCCTCCATATCGGCCAAAAGCTTCGCCGCATCGTCCACGATGCTGTGATGCTCCTGTGCCTTGGCCGCGTCATGCGACGCACGCGCTTCGGCGATCATCTCGTCCAGATGCGCGCGGGTGACTTCCGTTACCGGGATCGCCTTTTCGGCCAGCACCGACAGGGTGTCGGCACCGATCTGGGCGAACCCGCCGGTCACCAGATATTCGCTGGATCCTTCGGGTCCTTCGACCTTGAGGATCCCTGGACGCAGCGTGGTAATGGTGGGGGCATGATCGGGCATTGCCGTCATGTCTCCGTCCGCGCCAGGAATCTGGACCGCAGTCACCTGGAGCGACGCAAGGCGGCGCTCCGGGCTGACGAGGTCGAATTGCATTGTATTTGCCATCAGGGATACTCCTTAGGCAGCTGCAGCGGCCATACGCTCGGCTTTGGCGATCACTTCATCGATGCCGCCAACCATATAGAAGGCCGCTTCGGGCAGGTGGTCGTATTCACCGGCCACAACCGCCTTGAACGACGAGATCGTGTCTTCCAGTGGAACCTGCACACCGTCCGAGCCGGTGAACACTTTCGCAACGTCGAAGGGCTGGCTGAGGAAACGCTGGATCTTCCGGGCGCGGGCCACGGTCAGCTTGTCCTCTTCGCTCAGTTCGTCCATGCCAAGGATGGCGATGATGTCCTGGAGCGACTTGTAGCGCTGGAGGATACCCTGAACGTCACGGGCAACCTGATAGTGCTCTTCACCGACAACCTGCGGGTCGAGGATCCGCGACGAGGAGTCGAGCGGGTCAACGGCCGGGTAGATACCCAGTTCCGAGATCGCACGCGACAGAACGGTGGTTGCGTCAAGGTGCGCAAAGGTGGTTGCAGGCGCGGGGTCGGTAAGGTCGTCCGCGGGAACGTAGACGGCCTGGATCGAGGTGATCGAGCCTGCCTTGGTCGAGGTGATGCGTTCCTGCATCGCACCCATGTCGGTGGCCAGCGTCGGCTGGTAGCCCACGGCCGAAGGGATACGGCCCAGAAGTGCGGACACCTCGGAACCGGCCTGGGTGAAGCGGAAGATGTTGTCCACGAAGAACAGAACGTCGGTGCCGGACTGGTCGCGGAACTGCTCGGCCAGGGTCAGGCCGGTCAGCGCAACGCGGGCACGGGCTCCCGGAGGCTCGTTCATCTGGCCGTAAACCAGGGCCACCTGCGACTCTTCGAGGTTATCCGGCTTGATAACGTTGGATTCGATCATCTCGTGGTAAAGGTCGTTGCCCTCACGGGTCCGTTCACCGACACCGGCGAACACCGAGTAACCCGAGTGCACCTTGGCGATGTTGTTGATCAGTTCCATGATCAGAACGGTCTTGCCCACACCGGCGCCGCCGAACAGGCCGATCTTGCCGCCCTTGGAATAGGGGGCCAGCAGGTCGATAACCTTGATGCCGGTGACCAGGATGTCCGACGAGGTCGACTGTTCATCAAACGAGGGTGCGGGCTGGTGGATGGCACGGGTCTCGGTGGCGTTCACCGGGCCCTTTTCGTCCACCGGTTCGCCGATCACGTTCAGGATGCGGCCCAGGGTGGCTGCGCCCACCGGCACCGAGATCGGGCCGCCGGTATCGGTCACAACCGCGCCACGGACCAGACCTTCGGTCGCATCCATTGCGATGGTGCGGACAGTGTTTTCGCCCAGGTGCTGCGCAACTTCGAGCACCAGACGCTTGCCGTTGTTTTCGGTTTCCAGCGCGTTCAGAATTTCAGGCAGGGCATCATCGAACTGGACGTCAACGACGGCCCCGATGATCTGCGTGACTTTGCCTTTTGCATTCGCCATGTTTCGTCTCCGGATTTTCTTACAGCGCCTCGGCGCCGGAAATGATTTCGATCAGCTCGTTGGTGATGACGGCCTGACGCGAGCGGTTGAATTCGATGGTCAGCTTGTCGATCATCTCGCCCGCGTTGCGGGTCGCGTTGTCCATCGCCGACATCCGGGCGCCCTGTTCCGAGGCCCCGTTTTCCAGCAGCGCCGAGAAGATCTGCGTCGCCACGCCGCGCGGCAGCAGGTCGGCCAGGATGGCCTCTTCGCTGGGCTCGTAGTCAAACAGCGCAACTTCGTCGCTCTCCCCTTCGGCCTCAAAGGCCGCCGGGATGATCTGTTGCGCGGTCGGCAGCTGGGTCACGACGTTCTGGAACTTCGCATAGAAGATCGTGGCAACGTCGAATTCACCGGCATCGAACCGGCCCAGAACGTCGCGAGCGATGTCCTGCGCATTGGCATAGCCAAGAGCCTTGATACCGCTCAGGTCCACGTGACCCACCATATTGGCGGCAAAGTCACGCTTCAGCGCATCGCGGCCCTTCTTGCCGACGGTCAGAATCTTGACCGTCTTGCCCTTGGCCAGCAGTTCATTTGCGCGGACGCGGGCCAGTTTGGCGATGTTCGAGTTGAACCCGCCGCACAGACCGCGTTCGGCCGTCATGACGACCAGCAGATGAACCTGATCGCTGCCCGTACCACGGAGCAGCAAGGGGGCGCTGTCGCTCCCCCCGACCGAGGCCGCCAGCCCCGCCATCACGGCATTGAACCGTTCGGCATAAGGGCGGGCCGCTTCGGCAGATTCCTGGGCGCGGCGCAGCTTTGCCGCCGCGACCATCTGCATGGCCTTGGTGATCTTGCGGGTCGATTTGACCGACGCGATCCTGTTTTTTAGGTCCTTGAGATTGGGCATCGACGCCTCTCCTTACGCGAAGGTTGCGGCGTATTCGTCCAGCGCAGCCTTGACCCGACCAGCAGCATCGTCCTTGATCTTGGGATCTTCGTTGGTGATCCAGGCCAGCAGCTCGGCATGTTTGCCGCGCAGATGCTGGAGCAGACCTGCCTCCCAGCGGCCGACATCGGCCAGCGCGACCTTGTCGAGGTAACCGTTGGTGCCGGCGAAGATGACGCAGACGATTTCAGCGTTGGTCAGGGGCGAATACTGCGGCTGTTTCATCAGCTCGGTCAGACGCGCACCACGGTTCAGCAGCTGCTGGGTCGCGGCGTCGAGGTCGGACCCGAACTGGGCAAATGCCGCCATCTCGCGATACTGGGCCAGCGACAGTTTCACCGGGCCTGCCACGCTCGACATCGCCTTGGTCTGGGCCGAGGAGCCCACGCGCGACACCGACAGACCGGTGTTCACGGCGGGGCGGATGCCCTGGTAGAACAGTTCGGTTTCCAGGAAGATCTGGCCGTCGGTGATCGAGATCACGTTGGTCGGGATAAAGGCCGACACGTCGCCGCCCTGGGTTTCGATGACGGGCAGAGCGGTCAGCGAACCGGCGCCGAAATCCTCGTTCAGCTTGGCCGAACGTTCCAGCAGCCGCGAGTGGAGATAGAAAACGTCGCCCGGATAGGCTTCGCGTCCCGGCGGACGGCGCAGCAACAGCGACATCTGACGATAGGCCACGGCCTGTTTGGACAGGTCATCATAGATGATCAGCGCGTGACGGCCGTTGTCGCGGAAATACTCGGCCATCGCGGTTGCGGCATAAGGTGCCAGGAACTGCATCGGCGCGGGGTCGGATGCGGTGGCGGCCACGACGATGGAGTATTCCATCGCGCCGTTCTCTTCCAGCTTCTTGACCAGCTGGGCCACGGTCGACCGCTTCTGACCGATCGCCACATAGACGCAGTAGAGCTTCTTGCTCTCGTCGTCGCCAGCGGCCTCGTTATAGGATTTCTGGTTCAGGATGGAGTCGAGCGCGATCGCGGTCTTGCCGGTCTGACGGTCGCCGATGATCAGCTCGCGCTGGCCACGGCCGATCGGGATCATCGAGTCGACGGCCTTCAGGCCGGTCGCCATCGGCTCGTGCACCGATTTACGCGGGATGATGCCGGGCGCCTTGACGTCGGCAACGCCGCGCTGCTTGGCGTTGATCGGGCCTTTGCCGTCGATCGGGTTGCCCAGACCGTCAACAACGCGGCCCAGCAGCTCGTCACCCTGCGGCACGTCCACGATGGAGTTGGTGCGCTTGACAGTGTCGCCTTCCTTGATGTCCCGGTCCGAGCCGAAGATCACGACGCCGACGTTGTCGCTTTCCAGGTTCAGCGCCATGCCCATGATGCCGCCCGGGAACTCGACCATTTCACCAGCCTGAACATTGTCGAGGCCGTAAACGCGGGCGATACCGTCGCCGACGCTCAGCACGCGACCGATTTCGGCCACTTCTGCTTCCTGACCAAAATTCTTGATCTGGTCCTTCAGGATTGCAGAAATCTCTGCAGCTTGGATACCCATTTATCCGACCTCTTTCATTGCATTCTGGAGGGAGTTGAGCTTGGAGCGGATCGAGCTGTCGATCATCTTCGAGCCAACTTTGACGACAAGACCGCCGATGAGGGCTTCATCCACGGTCGCATTGATGGTGACAGATTTGCCGACGCGCTCGCTGAGCGTCTTGGTCAGCTTGTCGATCTGGGTCTTGGTCAGGGCCTTGGCCGATGTGACCTCGGCGGTCACTTCACCGCGTTCTTCGGCCAGCGCGTCCTGAAGTGCCTTGAGCAACTGCGGCAGAACAAACAAGCGGCGCTTTTGTGCCATAAGACCCAGCGAATTGGTCAGCACGGCGCCAAGCTTCATTTTCTTGGCAATCGCAGTGATCGCGGCTTCCTGTTCTGTGCGGGACACCAGCGGTGACGCGATCAGACCACGCAGGTCGGCGCTTTCGGCCAGGGCGGCAGCCAGATCATTGATGCCGGTTTCCAGACCTTTCAGGTCATTATTCTCTTTCGCGATCTCGAAAATCGCGGTGGCATAGCGCGCGGCAATGCCTGCGGAAATCGAAGCTGGTTCGGACACGTCCACCCTTCCGATATTATTGGCCCCGAACGCGCCGTTTGCGCGACCCCGGGGGCGTGAGGAAACCCCGCCGTGACGGCGGGGCATCGAAATCACCGGGGATGTAGCAGAGCGTTCCTTATGTCGCAATATAGTATAGCGATAACAGCCTTGCACCCAAATCGTGTGTTTTCAATGTGTTAACGAAACTGCGACCGTTTGCACCCGTTCTTTTAGCTGAAATTGCAGCGGCAAACGCATGTTTTTTCCGATTCCTGTCCGAAACGAAACCGCGACATGCCTTGGGCGCCGCTGGAATGGGACCGCGATCAGGCCGGTTTCAGGAGCCCATCCAGTGCTTTTACGGGCCGTCGCACCGCCTTGGTCGCGCTGCCGCGTGGCGGGTGAACCCGCTTGGAGGCTTCGACCAAAAACACACCGCCGGCCATGATCGTCGGCAGACGGGTACCGGTTCGTTCCAGCAATGCGCCCGATTTCAGCCAGAACCGTTTATACGAGGGCGGCTGGTACAGGGCGGAGCAATGGAACTCCGGCAGGAACTGATGCTTGCGCAACTGGGTTTCCAGCTGTCCTAGAGTATAGGGGCGGCCAAAGCCAAATGGCGTCTTGTCGGACCGTGACCACAGACCGGCTCTATTCGGAACCACAAAAATCGCCTTTCCGCCCGGTCCCAGTACGCGCCAGCATTCATCCAGAACGGCTGACGGGTGTTCCGAGGTTTCCAACCCATGCATCACCACCAACCGATCAATATGGCCGGTCTCGATTGGCCACAACGTTTCCTCGCAAAGGACCGAGACATTGGGCAATCCCGCAGGCCAGGGCATCACCCCTTGCGGCCCCGGCATCAGGCCGATGACCCGGCGCGCGTCGTTCAGATAAGGCCGCAGAAGCGGCACGGCGAAACCATAGCCAGCAACCGTCTGCCCCTTGGCCTCGGGCCAAATACCCAAGAGACGCCCCCGCACGGCCGCCTGCGCCGCCCGCCCCAGCGTGCTGCGATAATAGAAATTCCTCAGGTCCTGCACGTCCAGATGCATTGCAGCCGCTCGCCCGATCTGTTTGGCTGGGGCAGTCTAACAACGAAAAGGCAAAAGGCCATGCCTCTTGAAATCGTCACCATCCCCTGTCTCAGCGACAATTACGCGTATCTCGCCCATGATGCGACCAGCGGAGAGACCGCATTGGTGGACGCCCCCGAGGCTGGCCCCATCCTGGCCGAACTAGCGACGCGAGATTGGAGGCTGAGCCACGTGCTGCTAACGCATCATCATTGGGACCATGTCGATGCCCTGCCCGAGATCCTGGCCACTCATCCCGCACGGGTCATCGGTGCAGCAGCCGATGCACATCGGCTGCCGCCCCTGGACATGGCGGTGGCCGAGGGGGACCGGTTCGACATTGGCGGCGAACCGGTCGAGGTACTGGACGTCTCTGGTCATACTGTCGGGCATCTGGCTTTCTATCTGCCGAAAAGTAACGCGGTTTTCACCGCTGACAGCCTTATGGCGCTGGGGTGTGGCCGCCTCTTCGAAGGAACGCCCGAGCAGATGTGGACCTCGCTGTCCAAACTCGCCGACCTGCCCGACGATACGGTTGTGTGCAGCGGACATGAATACACGCAATCGAATGCGCGCTTCGCTTTGACGATCGACATCGGCAACGATGCCTTGAAAAAGCGGGCGGCGGAAATAGATCAAGCCAGAGCAGCAGGACACCCGACCGTTCCCAGCATGCTGGGGTTGGAAAAGGCGACAAACCCGTTTCTGCGGGCTGCCGATCCGGACATTCAGGCGCATCTGGGCCTGTCCGGCGCCGACCCGGCTAAGGTCTTTGCCGAAATTCGCGGCCGCAAGGACAGGTTCTGATGCCGCAAATGCAACATTCACGCCACCAGTCACGACAAATGTGAGCGGTAAAGAAAAGAAAACCCTTGAAGCGCCGCTAACATCAACCAAACTCTAATAGTATGAGCACATGGTTGGCAGAGGGGTCCGACCGCAACTCGCCCCCCCTCCCGACCCAATACAGAGGAGCACGCCTGTGCCTTCATTCTCGAGCACACTTGAGCAGGCCATTCACGCAGCCCTGGCGGCGGCAAACGAACGGCGACACGAATTCGCAACGCTGGAGCATCTTTTGCTGGCGCTGCTCGACGAACCCGACGCCGTGCGGGTGATGAAGGCATGCAGTGTTGATCTGACCGAATTGCGTAGCACCCTGGTCGAATTTATCGATGAGGATCTTGCCAATCTGGTGACCGACATTGACGGGTCCGAGGCGGTTCCCACCGCGGCGTTCCAGCGCGTGATCCAGCGTGCCGCGATCCATGTCCAAAGCTCGGGCCGCACCGAGGTCACCGGCGCCAACGTGCTGGTGGCGATCTTTGCCGAACGGGAATCGAACGCGGCCTACTTCCTGCAAGAACAGGACATGACCCGCTACGATGCGGTGAATTTCATCGCCCATGGCGTGGCCAAGGACCCGGCTTATGGTGAAAACCGGCCCGTTACCGGGGCCGAGCGCAGCGAAGAAGAAAACCGCGCCACGTCGTCGGGTGAAGGCGAGCAGAAGGAAAGCGCACTGTCCAAATATTGCGTGAACCTCAATGCCAAGTCGCGCGCCGGCGATATCGACCCGCTGATCGGCCGCGACCAGGAGGTCGAGCGCTGCATCCAGGTGCTGTGCCGCCGCCGCAAGAACAACCCGCTCTTGGTGGGCGACCCCGGCGTAGGCAAGACCGCCATCGCCGAGGGGCTGGCACGCAAGATTGTGGCCGGTGAAATCCCCGAGGTGCTGTCGAACACCACGATCTATTCGCTCGACATGGGCGCGCTGCTGGCCGGTACGCGGTACCGCGGCGATTTTGAGGAACGGCTCAAGTCGGTCGTGAACGAGTTGGAAGAGCATCCCGACGCAGTTCTGTTTATCGACGAGATCCACACCGTGATCGGGGCCGGCGCCACGTCGGGTGGGGCGATGGACGCCTCGAACCTGCTCAAGCCCGCGTTGCAAGGCGGCAAGCTGCGCACCATGGGTTCGACCACCTACAAGGAGTTCCGCCAGCATTTCGAGAAAGACCGCGCGCTGAGCCGCCGATTTCAGAAGATCGACGTGAACGAACCCTCGGTCGAGGACAGCGTGAAGATCCTCAAGGGCCTGAAGCCCTATTTCGAGGAACATCACGACGTGCGCTATACTGCAGACGCGATCAAGTCTGCGGTGGAACTGTCGGCCCGGTATATCAACGACCGCAAGCTGCCGGACAAGGCCATCGACGTGATCGACGAGGCCGGAGCAGCGCAGCATCTGGTGGCCGAGAGCAAGCGGCGCAAGACCATCGGCGTCAAGGAGATCGAGGCTGTCGTGGCCAAGATCGCCCGCATCCCACCCAAGAACGTCACCAAGGACGATGCCGAGGTTCTCAAGGATCTCGAAGCCAGTCTGAAACGGGTGGTCTTTGGTCAGGACAAGGCGATCGAGGCCTTGTCGAGCGCCATCAAGCTGGCCCGCGCAGGTCTGCGCGAACCGGAGAAACCCATCGGCAACTACTTGTTCGCCGGTCCCACCGGTGTCGGCAAGACCGAGGTCGCCAAGCAACTGGCCGATACACTGGGCGTGGAACTGCTGCGCTTCGACATGTCAGAATACATGGAGAAACATGCGGTCTCGCGCCTGATCGGCGCGCCCCCTGGCTATGTCGGTTTTGATCAGGGCGGGCTGTTGACCGACGGCGTCGACCAGCATCCGCATTGTGTGCTGCTGCTGGACGAGATCGAAAAGGCGCATCCGGATGTCTACAACATCCTGTTGCAGGTGATGGATCATGGCCAACTGACCGACCACAACGGCCGCACCGTCAACTTCCGCAACGTGGTGCTGATCATGACCTCGAACGCGGGCGCCGCCGAACAGGCGAAAGCCGCCATCGGGTTTGGGCGCGACCGGCGCGAGGGCGAGGACACTGCCGCCATCGAGCGAACCTTTACGCCCGAGTTCCGCAACCGTCTGGATGCCGTGATCTCGTTTGCCCCCTTGCCCAAGGAGGTGATCCTTCAGGTGGTCGAGAAGTTCGTGCTGCAACTCGAAGCACAGCTGATGGACCGCCATGTCCATATCGAACTGACCCGGCAGGCCGCCGAATGGCTGGCCGACAAGGGTTATGACGACAAGATGGGTGCCCGGCCGCTGGCGCGTGTAATCCAGGAAAACATCAAGAAGCCTCTGGCCGAGGAATTGCTGTTCGGCAAACTCGCCAAGGGCGGTGTTGTCCGCGTCAGCGTCAAGAAGGGCGAGTTGGTCTTGCAGGTCGATGGCCCGGACCGGCCACGTATTTCGGGTGACAAGCCGCCCCTGCTGACGGCCGACTGATGCGCACAGGCCTTTGGGCTTTTTTGTTGCTCGCCGCGTATCCCGCGGCGAGCAACCCCATTCTAGGCCTGCCCATCGACTGCACATTGGGCGAAACCTGTTACATCCAGCAATATGTCGATCGCGACCCCGGAGAAGGCGTGAGAGATTTCACCTGCGGCAAGCTCAGCTATGACGGGCACAAGGGCACCGACTTCGCGGTGCCGACGCTCGAGGCCATGCGTGCCGGTGTCAACGTGATCGCTTCGGCCGCCGGTGTCGTGCGGGGCGTGCGCGACGGGGTCGAGGACCGTGTCTACGGCCCCGACAATGCCGAGGCGGTCAAGGGTCGCGAATGCGGCAATGGCGTGGTGCTGGTGCATGAGGACGGGTGGGAAACACAATACTGCCACATGAAACAGGGGTCGGTCCGGGTGCGCAGCGGCGAACGGGTCGAGCGGGGCGATATCCTGGGTCAGGTGGGGATCAGCGGCAAGGCGCAGTTTCCCCATGTCCATCTGTCGGTTCGCCGTGACGGTGCGGTTGTGGATCCTTTTGATACCGGATCTGATGCCACTTGTGATCAAGTCGAATCCAGCCTTTGGCAAGAGCCAATCACCTACGCCGCAGGCGGCCTGATCGACGCCGGATTTACGGATCATGTCCCGGAGTTTGACGCGGTCCAGGAGGGCACGGCGGCGGCCGGACACCTGCCGTCCGATGCCGCTGCAATCGTGCTCTTCGTTCTGGCCTATGGCGGGCGCGCGGATGATACGCTGCGCCTGACTATCGATGGCCCTACCGGTCGCTTCATGGCGCAGGACATGAAACTGGACCGAGATCAGGCGCGGCTTTTTCGTGCCTCGGGGCGCAGGGCCGGAAGCGGTGATTGGCCTGAAGGCACCTATTCCGGCGAAATCATACTCTTGCGTGAAGGTCAGGAGATCGATCGGATCACTACAAGGATCACGGTGAAATGACCCTCATTTCTCGGTCAGTTTAAGCTCGATCCGGCGGTTCTGTGCCCGGGCCTCGGGCGTGTCTGCCGGGTTGATCGGCTGGTATTCGCCAAACCCGTTGGCCGACAGCCGATCTGGCGCGATGCCCAGGAAGTCAACCATGTACCGCACGACCGAGAGGGCCCGGCCCTGGCTGAGTTCCCAGTTGTCGGCGAACCGCCCGGTCCCCGACAGAGGAACGTTGTCGGTGTGCCCGTCTACCCGGATCACCCAATCGATCTCAGGCGGGATCTCGACGGCCACTCCGCGCAGGATACGCGCCACCTTGGCGATTTCGAATTGCCCGGCGGGTGACAGATCCGCGCTGCCGGGGTCGAACAGAACCTCGGACGAGAACACGAACCGGTCACCTTCGATGCGGACACCTTCCTGATTTCCCAAAAGGCCACGCAACCTGCCGAAGAATTCAGAGCGATACTGCTCCAGATCCTTGGCCTGTGCTTCAAGCGCCTTGGCTTCCTCGGCCAGCCGGATAGCCTCGGCCTCCAGCCGCTTGCGTTCCGCTTCTTCAAGAATCCGGCGCTTGCGTTCCTCCGATGCTGCCCGCGCCAGGGCCGCGTTCAGATCCTGACCCAGAGTCTGCACCTGCACCTGCGCGGCCTCGTTCCGGCTTTTGTAGTCGTCAAGCAGGGCTTGCAGGCTGCCAAGCTGGGACCGCAGCGCCGCCACCTGCTGGTTCAAGAGCGCGGTCTGGCGCTGAGCCTCAGCCGAAATCACCTGTTCCTCGCCCAGTGCCGCGCGGGCCTGTGCCAGCAGGTCGGCGCGTTGCTCGGCCAGGGTGCGCTGCTCGGCCGCGCTTGCCTCGGCTTCGGTTTGGGCGTTCAGGGCGGCCAGCAGCCGCTGTTGCAGGACCTCCTGATCCGAGGCGGCGGCCTGCGCCCGCTCCAGCGTTTCAAGCGCAGCAAGCAGGCGCGCCTCTACCGAGGCGCGATCCTCTTCCGTCGAAACGGCCGCGTTTTCCGCCGCTGCCAGATCCGCACGCGCGCGTGCCAACTCGGCCTCCAGCGCCGCCTTGGTGCCGGCTGCGTCCTCTTCGCTCTGCGCCAACCGTTCTTCGAGTGCCGTCCGTGTTGCATCCGCCAGGGCGCGCAATTCGGCCAGTTCCCCCTCCAGCGCGGTGCGGGCAGCGGCGTATTCGGACTGGAGCCGCTCCAGTTCAACCTGGTACTGCGACCGGGTGGCAACCGTGGCGGCCCGCTGTTCCGCCAGTGCGGCCTCAAGCGCGCCTTGCGTATCGGCGGCACGAGCGCGGGCGGCGGCCAGGTCTGTCCGGGTCTGCTCGCCTTCGGCACGAATACGATCCAGCTCTGCCGACAAGGCATTCACCCGCGCCTGACTTTCGGATTGCGCCACCTCCATCTGGGCCAGGACCCGCGTCAGACGTTCGGCCAGTTCGTCACGCTCGTGCAGCTGCGCCCGTGCCGCTTCGATCTCGGCCAGCACCTCGGAAAGCCTTTCATCCAGCTGCGCCTTGGCGGCATCGGCTGCCGCCAGCAAGGTCAACGTGTCTTCGGCCTGTTTTCGCTGCGCCTCGAGCGCCAGGGTCATCGCCGTCAGCTCGGCATCGGCGTTCTTGAGCTTGTCACGCAAGGCCTCGGCTGCCGCCGCTTCGGCCAGCCGGGCGGCTTCCTCCTCGGATAACTGCTGTTCCAGCGACCCGATCCGGGCAGCGCTATGGTCCCCTTCGCGTTCCAGATCTGCGATCATCGCTTCCAGAGCCTCGCGCCGGGCCGCAGCCAGGCGGGCGGCCTCAGCCCGGTCGTCGATTTCGCTGCGGGCTTGTGCCAGGGCCAGGTTCAGTGCCTCCTGCTCCGACAAGAGCGTGGCGCGCTGTTCCTCAAGCGCTGCCACAGTGCCCAGCGCCTGCTCGCGATCCGAGAGCAGCGCGGCGACCTGTGCCTCGAACGCCGTGATCCGGGTGGCTGCGTCGTCCAGGGCCGCGCGCTGCTGGTCGCGTTCGACGGTAAGCGAGGCAATCAACGCCTGCGCCTGAGTCAGATCGTCCTGGGTGTCGTTCAAGGTCGCGTTCAGCGCCCCCAGCCGGGCCTGCAACTGGTTGTTGGTGCGCTCTTCCAGACCAAGCGCCTGCGCCAGCCTGCCAACTTCGTCCGCCAGCGCGTCCAGTTCGTGCTCTTGTCCGGAAATCGTTTCGCGGAGCACAAATTGTACCACCATGAAAATGGTCAGCACAAAGGTCAGCACCATTAACAGACCGGTCATCGCGTCGACGAAGCCCGGCCAGACCGATCCCTGAAACCTGTGGCCTGTGCGCCGCGACAGGGACATGTTTTACACCTCGTCCCGGGTGGTGCCACGCAACGGCCTGCGTCCACCGGACAGCGCCTTGGCAAGCAATTCGATATCGGTTCGCAGCTCTGCCATGCTTTCCTGTCGCCCGGCGGAAATCTCTTCGAGAATGCGCAGCATTTGAACGTCGATGGAGCGCAGCCGCATCCGGCTTTCGGCATCCATCCCCTCGTGCAGCCCATGGGTGCGCAAGTGGTCCAGCAGCGCCTCTTGCCCCGAGGCGACCCGATCGAGCGAAGCGGTTATGCTCTCCGTTTCGGCATCGCGCATGTTCATCTCGGAAATAGCGTCGGCCAGTTGCCCGAGGCGGCCGGTGATCTCGCTTCGCCCCTCTTCGGAGGCTGCAAACATGGCCTTCAAGGCATCCATCTGCTCGGCCATGGTGTCCAGCACGGCCACGATCACACCGCTTTCCGAATGGCCATCCTCGCCCGACGAGAAACTGACCCGGGTGATGGTGGACAGCCATTCTTCAAGCTCGCGGTAGAACCGGTTCTGGCCGTGTCCGGCAAAAAGCTCGAGCAGCCCGACGATCAACGACCCCGCCAGACCTAGCAGGGACGAACCAAAAGCCGTGCCCATACCGCCCAGTTGAGCCTCAAGCCCGGTCATCAGTCGGTTGAAGACCGCAAGCCCCTCTTCGCCCTCCTGCGGGTTGAGGCTGCGGATGGTATCGACCACGGCCGGAATCGTCGTCGCCAAACCAAAAAAGGTGCCCAGAAGACCCAAGTAGATCAGCACATTGGTGATATAGCGCGTGATCTCGCGCTCTTCCTCGATCCTCTCGGCCACCGAGTCGAGGATCGACCGGGTCGAAGTCGACGAAATCTGCATCCGGGCCGCGCGCGACCGCAACAGCGAGGCCAGTGGTGCCAGCAAGGACGGCGCCGGCGTGCCGTCGCGCTCCATCCCGGCGGCAAAATCCTCGATCCAGCGCACCGAGCCGATAAGCTGGATCACCTGCCAGAAACAGGTCACCACGCCGATGAAAAAGACCATCAGGATGAACCCGTTCAGGTACGGGTTCGCCTCGAACACCGGCAGCACCCGCGGCATCGCAACAAACGTGCCAAAACCGGACAGTCCAATGACGATCAGCATCATCAGGATCTGACGGAACGGTTGCGAGAATTGCGGTCTCGCTTCTCGGTCTGGCTGCGCCATACGCGGACTTCCTGAACCTGTCACTGCTCTTGTTTCGAACCTATCGAAAAGTTGTTCGCAACGCCAAGGGTTTATGCCGTGATTTGCCGCACACGGGCCGAAAGCCAATCAAGATCCGGGTCATTGAGCCCGATTTCGGCCAGATGGGCGGCAGTGTTGTAAAGATACTCGGTGTTGGGGCCTCGCCCGCCCACGGCATTGGCGATGATCAGCGCCTGTTCTTCCAATGGCATGCCGCCGCAATACTGCTCATGATGCGGGTCGATCACATAGGCCACGGCGGTTACCTGTTCGCCCCGATCCAGCTGCACATCCAGCAGACGCTCCAGATAGGCCGAGGAGATCAGTTCGCGCTCGCGCAACTCGTCCAGCGTGCGATCTTCGTGCCCGGCTTCGACCGCAAAGGCGATGCCACGGCACTGCGCGCCCTGATGCTCGTCCAGGGCCAGAACCAGGCCCGGTTTCTCAACGCTCCCTCGGTGATGGATTGAACTCATGCAAAAGGACCGCGACCAGCCATGCAGGGTCGCCAGTTCGCGCCGGGCCACCGGGAAACCGGGGTTCCACATCAGCGATCCGTATCCGAAAACCCACATCGTCATCGTACTGGTCCTTGCCCGTTTCGGCCTATAAACAGGAAAACGAGAGCAGACAAAAGAGGCAGGTAATGTTGAACCTCGTGCGAGTTGGGCTTCTGGCGGTGGTCGTTTGGTCCGGGTATTGGACCATTGCGGGTCTAGGTTTGCGCAGCTCGGTCACAAACTGGTTCACAGCACAGGCGGACCGCGGCTGGCAGGCGGAACATTCCCAGGTCAGTCTTTCGGGTTTTCCTCTGCAACACCGGATCACAATCGACGCCCCCGCGCTGGCCGATCCCGCCACCGGAACCGCCTGGCGCGCCGACTGGCTGGCGCTGGAAAGCCCGGCAATCTGGCCTGGCCGACAAACGCTGTACTTTCCCGAAACCCACCAGCGTCTGTCTTACTACGACCAGACGCTGGTGATCGAGGCCGCAGCGATGCGCGCCGATCTGGACCTTGCACCAGGAAATGCGCTGACACTCAGGTCCATGGCCCTGACCGCCGGCGAATGGTCCGTGTCCCGCGGGGGCGAAGTATGGGCGGATGCAGACGCCCTTTCCATCTCGATGCAACAGCAGGAAAAACCGGAAACCTATCGCATCCATGCCGAAGCCTCGGACCTTGCACCGGGCAAGGACATGCGCCGCCTGCTTGGCGGGGCCGAAGAGTTGCCGCGCAGTTTCGACCGGCTGGAACTCGACCTTGACGTTGATTTCGACAAATCCTGGGACCGGACCGCGCTGGAGGAAAGCCGCCCGCAACCCCGCCTGATCAACCTGAAACTGGCCGAAGCCGCATGGGGCGAGCTGCGCCTGTTCGCGGCTGGAAAGGTTTCTGTTGATGACTATGGCGTTCCCACGGGCGAGGTAGCGCTCAAGGCAGAGAACTGGCGCGAGATGGTGGCGATGGCGCAGCAATCGGGCGCGCTGCCTGTTCGGGCGGCGGAACCGCTGACAAAAGTGCTGAACATGCTGGCAGGGCTCGGCGGAAACCCCGAGGCGCTGGATCTGGAACTTGGGTTCCGGGGTGGCTACGTGACGTTGGGCCCGATCCCTCTGGGACCGGCACCGCGCCTGTTCCTGCGATAGGCGACCGCTTTACCGACAATAAGGCCCACCCCGATGGCGGGCAGTGTCCAGGTGCAGGTGGTTCCAGTGATATCTGTCCGCCTCCGGTCCCAGAACAGTACCAAACGGGCCGCAAGCCTCTTTCCAGACCTGCCGAAGCATCTTGCGGGTCGCGCCCCGTTTCCAGCCTTCGGCGACGGTGATCACTTCGCCGTCGTTCATGGTAAAGGCTGAAATGTCGATGGCTCGGCCACGGCCATGTTCCGAGATCTTGGCGCCGCGCTGGTTGTTGCGCGTGCGACAGGCATAGTGGGCAGCCACATTCAGTTCCACAACGGGCCCGCGCCGGCGAAACGTGGGCTTGACGCTGCGATCGACCCACCGGTTCAGCGATTCCGCAGTGGTACAGTCCATTGTCGCGGGCACACTGAGCCGTACCCCCGATACCGAGGTCACCCGCACCGCATCCTTGAGCCCGCAGCCCTTGATCTTGCCCGGCACCTTGCCCACCGGTTCGCCTTGAATGTCAGGATTGCCGCAGACCGAGCCCTTGAGCCGTTTCTTGCGCCCGAAAAGAGCGCGTTCCTCCACCTCTTTGGGGCGTGCTTCGGGGCGGCTGGAGTGCTCGGGTCCCGCATCTTGTGGCACGGGCATCCGCGCCGCAGCCAGTATCTCTTGCTCCGATGCCGGACGAACGGTTGGCCGCAAGCGGGACACGGCGACCGATGCCGAGGCATCCACAGCCGCCAACCGAACATCCACCTCTACCACCGGATCACCCGGTCTGCCCGGTCGCTCAACCGGCCGCAGGGAGGCAGAAGGCGCATTCGCGGCGACGGGAAAAGCCCAAAGGGCCAACCCCACAACCGTGAAGAGCGCCCCCCGTCCGATCATGGCTTGGCCTTGCTGCGGCCGAAATCCGGTGCGGCGGTATCCTGGCCGGCCTGGATGATGCCGCGCCGGATCGCACGCGTGCGGGTAAAGTAGTCGAACAGGTATTTTTCGTCGCCCATGCGGATTGCCCTCTGCAACACGAACAATTCCTCGGCAAAACGGCCCAGGATGTCCAGCGTTGCCTCCCTGTTCGTCAGAAAGACGTCACGCCACATGGTCGGGTCCGAGGCCGCAATCCGGGTGAAGTCGCGAAAGCCTGCCGCCGAATACTTGATGACCTCGCTTTCGGTCACCCGCCGCAGATGATCGGCCACGCCGACCATCGTATAGGCGATGGCGTGGGGCACGTGGCTGGTGACAGCCAGAACCAGATCGTGGTGATCGGCCTCCATCTCGTCCACGTTCGAGCCGATACCCTCCCAAAAGCTCCGCAAACGGGCCACGGCGGTGGGGTCGCTGCCCTCGACGGGAACCAGCAGGCACCAGCGGTTGTCGAACAGCTCGGCAAACCCGGATTCGGGGCCAGAGTGTTCGGTTCCTGCCAGGGGGTGGGCCGGAACGAAATGCACGCCTTCGGGGATATGCGGACCGACCGCGTCGATCACATGCCGCTTGACCGAACCGACGTCCGACACCGTGGCACCGGGTTTCAACATCGGGCCGATTTCCTCGGCCACCGCAGCCATTGCGCCCACAGGAACGCAGAGCACCACGAGGTCGGCGCCTTGCGCAGCATCGGCGGCGCTATCGCAGACCCGGTCACACAGACCGATTTGGCGTGCGGTGTCGCGGGTCGCCTCGGAGCGCGCATAGCCAGTCACCTCTCCCGCCAGTCCGGCCCGCTTGATCGCCCAGAACATCGAAGAGGCGATGAGGCCAAGGCCGATCAGTGCGACGCGATCATAGACCGGACTCATGCTTGTCCCTCCCTGAAGGCGCGTACGGCATCGACGACGGCACGGCATCCGGCCTCATCGCCCACCGTGATCCTGAGCGCCTGCGGCAGGTTATACCCCGCCACCCGGCGCACAATCACACCGCGCGATTGCAGGAACAGGTCACAGGCCTCGGCTTCGGCCCGGTCGGCAAAACGGGCCAGGATGAAATTGGCGCAGGACACGTCCGAAGGCACGCCAAGTTCTGAAAGCCGTCCCGCCATCCAGCCGCGCCATTTGGCATTCTCGGACCGGCAACGGACGACCCAGTCCTGATCGCGGACCGCCGCCTCGGCGGCGGCCAGTTGCATGGTCGAAAGGTTGAAGGGCTGGCGGATGCGGTTCAGCACGTCGATGATTTCGCGCGGCGCATAACCCCAGCCGATCCGCAGCCCGCCCAATCCATAAATCTTCGAAAATGTACGGGTCATGATGACATTTTCACGGGCCGAGACCAGCGCGGCGCCACCATCGAACCCCTCGACAAACTCGGCATAGGCCCCGTCGAGCACCAGCAGCACATTGCCGGGCAGGCCGTCGGCCAGCCGGATCACCTCCGCTTCGGAAAGCATGGTACCGGTGGGATTGGCCGGATTGGCGAGGAACACGAGCCGGGTGCGGTCATTGACGGCAGCCAAGATCGCATCGACATCAACCACCCGTTGACACTCGGGCACCTGAACCGGGCTCGCCCCCGCCATCCGCGCCAGGATCGGGTACATGGAAAACCCGTGCTCTGTATAGATCACCTCGTCCCCCGGCCCGGTATAGGCCTGGGTCACGAATTGCAGTACCTCGTCGCTGCCCACGCCACAGATGATCAGGTCGGGGTCGAGCCCGTGCACCTCACCAACAGCCGCACGCAGTTCGGCATGGACGGTGCTGGGATAGCGATGCGCTTGCCCCGCCGTGGCCCGGATCGCTTCGACCGCTGCCGGGCAGGGGCCAAGCGGATTCTCGTTCGAACTCAGCTTGATGACGTTGGCCACACCTTCGACATGGGCCTTTCCGCCCTGATACAAGGCGATGTCCATGATGCCGGGCTGCGGGGTGAACTGGTTCATGCGGGGCGCTCCTGAAGATTAGCCCCTCATACCGGTCTCATCCGGCTGAGAAAAGCCGCAATTCCCTCATGCGGCCTTGAAACGCGCGGTCGCCGGATCAGCCTGGTAGAGCGGCACATAGTCCTCGGTCCGGCGCGACAGGTCGTTGACGGCCTCGATGATGAAGCGAACAGTATCCTCGCTCATCAGATACGAGAAATTGAGGCGCACCCAACCGGGTTTGCGCATTTCGCGGCCCGCTGCCAGATCGTCATGCAGCGCCTCGGAGGCCGCCCGGTCTATCCCCAGCAGGCGGTGCGCATAAGGCCCCGCGCAGGCACAGCCGCCCCGGGCCTGAATGCCGTAGATGTCGCTCAGCATCCGGGTGAAAAGCTGTTGATGCACGGGCTGTCCAGCCCGGTCCCGCACCAGAAAGGAAAAGATCGGCAAACGATGCGCCTTGTCCGTACCCAACAGAGTCAGATGCGGATTGTCCCCCCACCCCTCCAGCGCCATCGCGTTGAACTGTGCCTCACGCCGGGCGATCTCGTCGGTGCCAACCGCGTCCTTGACGATAAAGGCAAGCGCGGCGCGGATATCGCCGATCACGTTCGGGGTTCCGGCCTCTTCCCGCGCGGACAGGTTGGCGCTGTAGTCATGACGCCAGGGCGACACGAAACTGACGGTGCCGCCCCCCGGCCAGCTCGGCGCCTTGCGGCGCACGGCGTGCTTGTTCACGACCAGCACCCCGGAGGAGCCCGGGCCACCCGGAAACTTGTGCGGCGAGACGACCACCGCATCTTTGCGCACACCTCCTTCGCCCATGTCGATGGCCAGATAGGGACCGCCGCCGGCATAATCCCAGACCGACAGCGCGCCATGCGCCTTGAGCAGCCGGGTCACCGGCACCGTGTCGGTGACAATCCCGGTCACATTGGATGCGGCGGAAAACGCACCCACCTTCAGATCGCTGTCGGCATGGGCCAGAAGCGCCGCTTCGAGCGCCACAAGATCCGGACCGCCCTCGGGCGCCTCGGGGATCTCCACCACCTTTGCCCGGCTCTCGCGCCAGGGCAGGATATTGGAGTGATGTTCATATGGTCCGATAAAGACAACCGGCCGGTCAGCCTCCCCAATCCCAAACAGGCTGACCAGCCGGTTCAACCCGGCGGTGGCACCCGACCCGGCGAAAATCACCGCGTCGTCTTCCGTGGCGCTCACGCACCGGGCAATCTCGTCCCGCGCCTCCCTGCGCAGACGAGTCATGTACGATCCGCAATAGGATGCCTCGGTATGGCTGTTGGCATAGAACGGCAGCACCTGCTCGGCCACGAACGCCTCAACCTGCCTGAGCGCGCGGCCCGAGGCGACGTAGTCGGCATAGACCAGCGGCACGTCGCCATTCAGCCCCGGGATCATCACATTCTCTCCGATCAGACACGCAGACAGGCGTCCTGCGGCAACATCTGCTTCGATCGATTGGCGGAACTGGGAAAGGGTCATGTTCTGGCTCCTGTTTGCAGAACCAATATGATCTTTCGAATTCGGAAGAACTCACCCTTTCTTTGCTTGAAATTCGCAATCTTTGTGTCATTTGATAGATGATATGGGAAAAATAGATCACATTGACACGAATATTCTGAAGGCGTTGCAACGCGATGCCTCGCTCAGCCAGCGTGAACTGGCCGAACAGGTGGGGTTGTCGCAAAACGCCTGCTGGCGACGGTTGAAGGCGTTGACGGATGACGGAGTGCTCAAGGGATCGACCGCCCGCGTCGCGCGCGAGAAGCTTGGGCTCGATCTGGTGGTCTTTGTCATGCTGCGCACCCGGCACCATTCGGCGGAATGGTTGCAGAAGTTCCGCACACATGTGCTGACGATCCCCGAAGTGGTGGATTTCCACCGCATCGGGGGTGACTACGACTATCAGCTCAAGGTCGTGACGCGTGACATGGCCAGCTATGACAAGGTCTATCAGCGGCTGATCGAAAAGGTCGAACTGGACAGCGTCACCAGCTATTTCGCGATGGAGGCGATTGCCGAGGGGCGGCCGTTGCCGCTTTAACCCTCGGGCGTTTCGATCATGTCCACGCGCGTTGCGTGGCGGCCGCCTTCGAATTCCGCCGACAGAAACGCATCGACGATATCCAGCGCCAGCCCCTCGCCCACCACGCGGGCACCGAGCGACAGCATGTTGGCATTGTTGTGCATGCGGATCATCCGGGCCGAGAACGTATCGGAGCAGACGCCGCAACGGATGCCCGCAACCTTGTTAGCGGCCATCATGATGCCCTGCCCGGTGCCGCAGAGAATGATTCCCAACCGGCAATCGCCCGAGGCGACCCGCTCTGCCGCCGCGCGGCCATGTTTGGGGTAATGGGTGCTTTCGGGCGTTTGCGGGCCGATGTCGACCACCTCCCAGCCCTGAGCCGAGATATGCTCGGCAACCGCGCGGCGCAGGTCGATTGCGGCGTGGTCGCTGGACAGGACGATACGTTTGCTGGCGGTCATGCGGCAGGCTCCGGTTTGCGCAAATGCTTTGGCTGCGCGATACCCACAGCGACCGACAGGGTCAACCCGGACAAAAGAAAGCCGCGCAGAATATGCGCGGCTTTCGGAATTCGTAAGCGCTGAACGGATCAGTTCTTGGCGTAGTATTCGACGACCAGGTTCGGTTCCATCACCACCGCGTAGGGCACGTCGCCCAGGTTGGGGGTGCGGACGAAGGTGGCGGTCATCTTCGAGTGGTCGACTTCCAGGTAATCCGGCACGTCGCGCTCGGCCAGCGACACGGCTTCGAGAACCGAGGCCAGCTGCTTGGAGCGGTCACGCACCTCGATCACGTCACCCTCTTTCACGCGGTAGGAGGGGATGTTGACGCGCTTGCCGTTGACCAGAACGTGACCGTGGTTCACGAACTGACGGGCGGCAAAGACGGTCGGCACGAACTTGGCGCGGTAGACGACGGCGTCCAGGCGGCGCTCGAGCAGGCCGATCAGGTTTTCACCTGTGTCGCCCTTCACACGCTCGGCTTCGCCGTAGATGCGACGGAACTGCTTTTCGGTCAGGTCGCCGTAGTAACCTTTCAGCTTCTGCTTGGCGCGCAGCTGGAGGCCGAAGTCGGACATCTTGCCCTTGCGGCGCTGGCCGTGCTGGCCGGGGCCGTATTCGCGGCGGTTGACCGGGGATTTCGGACGACCCCAGATGTTTTCGCCCATCCGGCGGTCGATTTTGTACTTGGCAGACGTGCGTTTGGTCACGGCTGATCTCCTTCGTTATGGTCGAGGCCCGCAAGGGCCAATATGAAGGGCGTTGTCCTCTTGCCTAGCGGCATGACAGGCGATCCCTTGCGGGAGCCACCAACACCAATGAAGCCGCGCTTATATACGTCCTCCAGTCCGAGTCAACACGTGATGTTCAGGGCTTTTGCGCTTTTGTGACAGGTCCGCCAAACCGTGCTAGGGTGCGGCTATGTGCCATGTTCGCAAACAGGAATTCCACCTGTGTACGGGCGGCACGATCCACATACGTAAACCGGAGCGATCTTGGCAACCTCATCCGACTGGTCCCGCGGATATCAGGCGCGGGCAGCATACTTCGACACCGCGCAACCCAATGCGGCGCCCGCCATGATGGACATTTCGCTGACCGTCGCGGGCTACAGACCACCGCGCGATGGCGACCGGTTCCGCTATGTCGAGTTCGGATGCGGTTCGGCCTTTAACCTGATCCTTCTGGCGGCCCTACACCCCGGAGCAAAGTTTCTGGGCGTGGATTTCATGCCCGAACATGTCGCGACCGCCCGCGCGCTGATCGAGGACGCGGGCCTGGACAATATCACCATCCACGAGGCCGCGTTCGGCGACCTGCTCTGCGAGAAAGATCCCGAACCCTTTGACTACGCCGCCTTGCACGGTGTGTGGACATGGGTGGCCCCCGAGGTTCAGAACGAGTTGGTCGAGGTGCTGGGCCGATGGCTGAAACCCGGCGGCATTGCCTATTTCGGATATGCCGCCGCCGCTGGCTGGGCCGCCCCCGAGCCGATACGCCACCTCTTCCGCACCGTGCCCAAGCTGGCGGGCGCGGCCGGTTACGATGCCGCCCGCACCGCCGTGACGCAGTGGCTTGAGGCGGTTGAGCCCCCGGGCGTGACCAAGATGTGGGACCTGTTGTCGTCGCTGCCGGATCTCTACCTTGCACATGATCTTGGGGCGGAATACGGCCGCCCGGTCTGGCTGTCGGATCTACAGACGGCCCTCGCCCCGGCCAAATTGACCTTTGCCGCACCCTGCGATCTGGCCGAACAATTCGACATCCTGCGGTTTCGCGACAAGGTGCTCACCTTTGTCACCGAGGCGGCCAAGGCCGGTTGGGGGGAGACCGCCCGCGATCTGGCATCCAAGCGCAGCTTCCGGGCAGACCTCTTCGCACGCGGCGCGCCACAGCTCAGCGGTGCCGAGCGAAACAGGCGCCTCAAGGCGATGACAGTCGCCTTCTGGCCACCGCTTCTCGACGAAGAGCACGATGTGGCGCAAAGCCGGGACGACTTTCCCCTCACCGCCGATATCAATCGCGAAGTGAGCGACGTCCTTTCGAATGGGCCGATGACGCTTGGTGAATTCGTCAGCAAATCAGGCTTTGACAATCGTAAGGCCTTGCAAGCCATTCTGCTGAGCGTGGCGCGCGAACAGGTGCGGATCGTCGCGCCAGAGCACAATGGAGACGCGCAGCCGGTCGCCCGGTTGCATCAGGTGTTACGGGCCCGGCATCGTGATGGGATACGGCTGCCGGGCATCGCCTCTCCCAGCCTGGGTTGCCCGGTCTGCCTTAGACCCTCGGATGTCCGCGCGTTTGCCGAGCCCGATAATGCCGGTACCGCACACAAGGCGGGACTTGAGCGTCTAGGGCTTTGACCCGCGCGCGATCACCTAAGTGATCATGCCGCTTCGTACATCAGCAACGCCGCCTCGGTCGGCGTCAGGTTCCGGCGCGCAAAGCCGCCATATCCATAGGGATCAGCCTCCAACTCTGGCTTCTGGCGCAGCAATCGCCGCCGATCCATCTCGGTCAGGGCCGACAGGGCGGCATTGGCCGGATGGAAGCTTTCGGTCTCGATCCCGTTTGCCCACAGGATCTGGTGGCTGGGCAAGAGCAGATGGATATATGTCACTTCACGTGACATCAGATCGACGGTGATGGTCGAGTCATTGACCAGATCCCGAGCCGGAACAAGCACTTCACTGGTGTTGAACAGCGCCTGCGCCACCGGCCCCCGCAACAGCATCCTGTGTTCCGGGGACACAAGCAACTCAGCGTCCGGCCGGTCGATGCCCAACGCGCCCACACGCAGGCGGATCGGTCGCAGATGCGGCATCACAAACAGCCGCGCGCCGGTCATTCGTCGCTGCCCGATCCACTCGATAGGTTGTGGTCCGCTGTCGCGGGTCTGCACCCTGTCGCCTTCGCGCAACTCCTCGATCAACCGCGGGCCGGTCGGGGTCGCGATCTTTGTACCCGGGGTAAAACAGATCACACCGCCCGCCTGCCGCTCCACCGTCTTGGGTTCGCCGGTGTTCAGGCCACAGTGCACAACCCAAAGATCAGTATTCCGAGGGGGGATGTCATCGACAAACATCAGCAACGGAAGCGAGCCGTTTCCAGTTTCGATCAGCGTGACGGTATAGCTGCGCGCTCCATTCGTGATGACAAAGCTTTGATCCATCAATGGATCGTCCACCTCGACCGCCTCTATGTCGGTTCGGTTCTGAACCGCCGCGCCAACCAATCGCCTAACTTTGCGCGCCGCGCGTCTGCGCAACGCATCCTCTCCGTCCGCCCGGTCCAGCCGCAACAGCCCATTGGGTCCATCCACCTGAACGGCCTCACCGCGCCAAGACCAGACCGCCCCAGCGGTCAGCGCGTCAAGAGGAGCCCCCTCAAGTCCATCTAGATCTGTTTGCGACCAGGAAATGACGAACGTGCCACGAAAGCCCGTTTTCATTTACCGACTGCCTGCCTCATTTTTTTATTGACGTTGGTCTAACAAATTTTCCGACTCAGAGGAAGAACTATGTTTCCAATTCCTTAAAACGTGTTCTTGAAGTCTCAACCGGGGTGCTCCGGCGGTTTGACCGTCGGTTTACCACTGCATTAGGGGTCCGGGATGCTTCATCCTTGCACGGACAAATGGCAAGTCTTCGAAAATTGGTCTGCTTATTTTAACTCACACTGGCGGTTTTCTGACAATCCTCTTCCGGTAACATCCACATAAGCCGGTTCCGCCTACAGATACCCAAACTCAGGACCACAATTTTGATGAAATTGCCCTCTGTCTGCCCACTGGATTGCCCCGACACATGCAGCCTGTCGGTCACCGTCGAAAACGCCCGGATAACAAAGGTGGCGGGAAGCGACGCCAACCCGTATACCGCCAGCGTGATCTGCAACAAGGTCGCGCGCTACTATCCGGATTTCGTTCATGGAAAGAGCCGCCTGACCCGGCCGTTACGGCGTATCGGCCCGCGCGGGTCGGGCAGGTTCGAGCCAATCGATTGGGACACAGCCCTGGACCTGATCCATGATGGTTTCTCCCGCGCGATTGACGAGTACGGGCCGCAATCCGTTCTGCCCTTTAACTATGCAGGCCCGCATGGCGAGCTGGCCGGCGGCTCGATGGACCGGCGGTTCTTTTACCGGATGGGCGCGACGATGCTGGACCGCGGGCCGCTGTGCGGCGGCGTGCGCGGCACCGCATATTCAAGTCTTTTTGGCCCTGCTCCGGGCATGCCCCCGGAACAGGCCGTGAATTCCGATCTGGTTCTTGTCTGGGGCAACAATGTCACCGTCTCCAATCTCCACCTGATGCGGGTCCTGAAACAGGTCCGGGCAGCAGGAGGCCAGGTCGTAGTGATAGATCCAAAGCGGATCAAGCTGGCGGAACAATGCGATCTGTTCCTGCAAATCCAACCCGGCACTGATGTGGTCCTGGCGCTGGCGCTAGCCGCCGAGCTGGAGCGGCGTCAGGTGCTGGATATGGCCTTCATCGACCAATGGGTGGCTGGGGCCGATCTCTATCTGGAGCAGGCGCGCGGTTTTGGCGTGGCAGATGTCGAACAGGCCTGCGGGCTGACCGCGGTTCAATTTCACATGCTGGCGGATTGGATCGCCGCAGCCCGGAACATGGCGACCTCGCTGGGAAACGGCATCGAGCGCGGCTGTTCCGGCGGTTCGGGATTGCGCGCGGCGATGGCACTCAACGCGCTCATGGGCCAGCACGGGCGACCCGGCGCGGGAGTGGTCGCCAAGCCGGGCTCGGCCTTTCCGCGCACCACGGCGCGCCTGCAAGGCGACCACCTGAAGCGGCCCGGGACACGCGTGTTCAATATCGTGGACGTCGCCGAAAAACTTCTTGACGAGACGCTGGACCCGCCGGTCAAGGCGTTGATGATCTACAATCACAACCCGGTTGCCACCCACCCCGATCAGACCGCTCTCTTGCGCGGGCTAGAGCGCGAGGACCTGTTCATTGTAGGCGCGGATGTGGTGATGACCGATAGCATGGCCTATTGCGATGTTGTCCTGCCTGCAGCGAGCCATTTCGAATATGCCGATATCTACGGCGCTTATGGCCAGACTTGGCTGCAACGGGCAGACCCCGTCATTCCGCCTGTGGGCGACAGTCTTCCCAATACCGAGATTTTCCGCCGTCTGGCCGCGCGGTTCGGATATGACGAGCCAGAGTTCCAGGACACGGACCAAGACTTGATGGATCAGGCGATGAATGGTGCCGACCCGCGGCTAGAGGGCATCGCCCCCAGCGCCCTGCCCACCGACCGGGCGCTGGATATGGGGCGCCGTGACGGCGCGCCGCTCATCATGTGCGATACCGTTCTTCCGGCCACGCCCTCGGGTAGGATCGAGCTGTTCAGCCAGGACCTGGAACAGCGGTTCGGATGCGGTGTCCCGGTCTATCGGCCCGCCAAACCCGATCTGCCCTTTACCCTGATTTCCCCCAGTTCGGCGAAACGAACCAATACGACCTTTGGCGGTCACGCTGACAGCCTTGGCCCCGAACAGGTCGAGATGCACCCCGAGGATGCCGAACGGCTGGGGCTGTCGGATGGAGAGCGTGTGCGTGTCAGCAATGCCCGGGGCGCCGTTGAGCTGGTGCTCTCGGTAACCGACGCAACTCGGCCCGGTGTGCTCTATAGCCCCAAGGGAACCTGGCGGCAAAGCTCTGCCACCGGGCTTACCGTGAATGCGCTGATCCCGGCCGACCTGCGCGCCGACATAGAGCGGGGCGCGGTGTACAATGAAACCTTTGTCGAAGTGCGCCGGGCCTAGGCCCGGCATGCCGCCAGACCATACCGTTGTCTTCCCTCGGCATCGAAGTTCTCCGGCAAGAGCCAGTTTTCAAAACCCCGTTTCACCTTAGGCCAGTCCCGGTCGAGGATCGAAAACCAGGCGGTATCGCGATTGCGCCCCTTATAGACAACCGCCTGCTCGAACAGGCCGTCATAGCGGAAGCCCAAACGCGACGCGGCCCGGCGCGATGCCGCATTGAGCGCGTCGCACTTCCATTCATAGCGGCGATAGCCGAGATCATCGAAGGCATGTGCCATCATCAGGAACATGGCCTCGGTCGCGGCGGGCGTCCTTTGCAGAATAGGCGCAAAGGCGATGCCACCCACCTCGATCACCCCATGCTCGGGTTGAACGCGCATGAAACTTGCAATCCCAGAGGCGCGTCCGCTCGCAAGGTCCAGAATGGAATAATAAACGGGATCGTCGCCCTGGCTCATCGTCGCAAGAAACGCGGCGAACGCGGCCTGCCCGCCGAAAGGACCAAAGGGCATATAGGTCCAAGAGCGACCTTCGACGTCCGCCGCAAAGGCGTGCCACAGGTCGTCCGCATGCCGGGCCACATCGAGCGGTTCCAGCCGCGCGACGCGTCCCTCCAACACGCGCCGGTCCGGGCGCGAACGCGGCTGCCACTCAGGCAGGGCAAATCCGATGGGCTGGCCCAGAAGATTTATCTCGTGATCCATGATCCACTCTCTAACTTGTTTCAGCCTGTTTGCAGGCAAACCGGTGCGCCGTTAATATCCAACATCAACGTAAATCAGCAGACCAATTTCATGCCGCAAACCTCCTGGCCCGCCATATCCATCGACCGGCAGAACCCTTTGCCGGTCTTCGAGCAGATCTGTGCCGCGATCCGGTCGCGCGCGGTTTCGGGCCAGTTGCCCGCCGGCAGCCGGATGCCGCCGACACGGGCTTTGGCCACCGAACTGGGTGTGTCGCGGTCGACCGTTGTCACCGCCTATGATCAGTTGGTGGCCGAAGGGTACCTGAAGGCGCGGCAGGGCTCCGGTTTTCTGGTCTGCACGATGGGCGAGGTCGAACTGTCGGCGCGGCCAGATGCCCGTACCGCGTCCGCGCCACCTGCCTCGCCGGGCCCACGCCCCTTTGTTGCCGGGACACCGGACATGCGGTTGTTTCCCTACAGGCAATGGGCCAAAACCGTGGCCCGGCTCTGCCGCTCGAACCCGCAGGCTATGTTCCGCGCCGGGGACCAGTTCGGAAACCCTGCCTTGCGCGAGGCCATAGCCGCGCATTTGCGGGACTGGCGCGGCATCGACGTAGCTCCAGATCAGGTGATCGTGACCGCCGGGGCCACGGATGCGCTGGAGTTGTGCATGCGGACACTTGCGGAACCGGGCGATTCCATAGCGCTCGAATCTCCCGGATATCCGCCGCTTTTCGCCTTTTCCGCGGCGCAGGGGTTGCAGCCCGTTTTTTTGCCGATCGATGCCGAGGGGGCCTCTTTGCCTGGCCCGGACACCCGGGCCCGGCTCGCCATTCTCACGCCCTCGCATCAGTACCCGCTCGGCGGGGCGATGTCGCCCAGCCGACGCCGCGCATTTGTCAACTGGGCACAATCATCCGGCGGTTGGATCATCGAGGACGACTACGACAGCGAATTCCGTTACTCCGGTCGGCCGATCCCTGCGATGGCGGGGGGCGACACGCTGGGCCGCACGATCTATGTGGGCTCGTTTTCCAAGATCTTCTCGAACGCATTGCGCCTTGGTTATCTGGTAACCCCCGAGACACTCACCGACCGGTTTCGCGCCACGCTCCGCCGATTTGGCCTGCACGCAAGTTCGATGCCCCAGCAAGTGCTGGCCGAGTTCATGTCAAGCGGCGAGTTCTACCGGCATCTGCGCCGGGTGCGCCGGATCTATGGCGAGCGTCGGCGCTTTCTGTTGGACCGGCTGGCGCGGGATTTCGCCCGTTACGGTACAGCCGCCGACCATCAGGCCGGAATGCAGACGGTACTGCACCTGCGGCCAGGGCTGGACGATGCCGCACTGGCCGCGCGCGCGCGGGCGGCGGGGCTGACCGTCTCCGCCCTCTCAGGCTATTGCGCGGTACCGGGGCGCGGCAATGGTCTGGTCCTGGGGTTCTGCGCCTTTTCCGAGGTCGAGATGGCCCCGGCGCTGGATGCGTTGCGCGACCTGCTGGCAAACGCCTGAGCCAGACGCGAAACGGGCCGGCGCCGATCCGACACAGGCCCGTTTGCAAAGATCAAGGCCGGGCGGCACCTGGCCGCCCGGTTGATGGCTCATTCGGCCGGGTCGCCCACGGCAAGGCCCAGCTTCTCGCGCTTGCCATCGCGATAAAGCGCCTTGGCCAGCGAGACGCACATCAGCCCCATCACCGCCGTGAACGGCAGCGCGCCGATGATCATCGCGCTCTTCAGCGCCTCCATCGGGTCGGCTCCGCCATTGGTCTTGCCCGCGATCAGCAGCGTGCCGATCACCGCGGTCAGGATCACGCCCCAGACGATCTTGTGCTTATTGCCGACATTCTGGTCGCCGCCCGACATGATCGTGTTCATCACCAGGATGCCCGAGTCCGCCGAGGTGACGAGGAAGGTCATGATCAGCACCACGCACATGATGGTGATCGCCGACAGGAACCCGCCCGACAGCATCTGGCCCAGGGTCACGAACAGCTTGGCCGTGTTGGATGCGCCGATGATGGCACCATTGGCACCGCCGGTCAGTTCCAGATCGATGGCCGTGCCGCCCAGGATGGTCATCCAGGCAAAGCAGACCAGCGCCGGGGCGAACAGGCAGCCGACAATGAACTCACGCACCGTGCGACCGCGCGAGATACGCGCCAGGAACAGCCCCACAAAGGGAGAGAACGCGATCCACCATGCCCAGTAAAAGGTGGTCCAGCCTGCCTGCCAGCCGAACTGACGGCCCGGCTCGCCTGCGGCATAGGCAGCGGCCAGAACCTCGTCGGACAGGGCTGCCGCCTCGCCTTCGAGACCGGACTTGAACCCTTCAAACGAGCCCCAGGCATTGGTCGCCCCGCCGCGCAGCGCATCGGCATAGGGGGCGGCCTCGGCCGGCAGAGCAGCAACAAACGCGGCCGGATCCTGCGGGCCATAGGCGCCGAAGCTGATCGAGAGGAAGTTCAGCAGGTAATCCACCAGCGCCGAGGCATAGGTGGTCATGGCGAACAAGAACGAGCCAAACAGCACGAAGGTGAACAGCAGGATCAGCGACAGCACCAGGTTGAGGTTCGACAGGTATTTCACCCCTCGACCGACGCCCGACACCGCCGAGACGATCGACAGGCCCATGATCACCACAAGACCGGCGATCAGGCCGACGGTCCCGGGTGCGGGGGCCTCGCCGGTCATATCCATCATCCATTCCATACCGGTGATCGCATACATGCCGTCGATGAACTGCGAGACACCAAAGCCGATGGTCACCGACACACCCAGGATGGTGGCCAGCACGCCCAGCACGTCGACCACATGGCCCAGGAACCCGTTCATCAGCGACCCGAACAGCGGGGTCAGCGCCGAACGGATGGTCAGCGGCATATCGCGGGTATAGGCGTAATAGGCCAACGCCAGACCCGTCACTACATAGATCGCCCAGGCGTGAAAGCCGTAATGGGCAAAGGTATAGCGATAGGCCGATTGCAGCGCCTCCTCGGTATTGCCGACAACCGCGCCCGAAACCACGACCGGATTCGATCCCCACAGGCCCAGCGGCTCGGCGGTGGCGAACACCATCAGGCCGACACCCAGACCGGCGCCGAACATCATCGAGAACCAGGAGAAGTTGGAAAACTCGGTGCCCTCCCCCGGCCGGCCCATGATCCGCTTGCCGGTCTGCGGCAAGGCCGCCAGCACGAACAGGAAGACGGCAAAGAAACCGACGATGACAATGTAGAAGACGTTGAAATCCTCCAGCAGCCGCCAGTTCAGGCTGCCCAGCACGCCGTTTGCGTTGGCAGGCCAGACAAGGGCCCAAAGGACAAGGCCGACCATGATCGCCTTGGAGAATAGCGCGATTTCGACGCTATGCCCTTGGTAGAAACCGGACGCGGCCCTTTTGACCTCGATCTCGGTGAATGGTGGTTTGATAGACATGCGATCCCTCCCTGACACAAGAATTTAGTTGTCTTAGCGGTCCCGCAGCGGTCAGAGCGACACAGGACCGGTGGTCTTTGACTTATTAGCGACGTCCAAAATGCCGCTTATCCGGCGATGATCTTCTCGATCCGTTCCAGTGTGGCGCAACTGACGGCGACTCCCGCCTCACGCGCATGAAGGCGGCGTGCCCGGCGCCCATCGCCAGGCAAGCGCGCGTTGTCCTGATCGTGGACCGCAGCGGTCAGCCGTGCGATCAACGGTGCGAACCGGTCGCCCGAGGTCGCGCCCGGGTCGATCGCAAGGAAGAACTGGCCGGTGCGGGGCGGCCCGCCCGCCGTGCCGGAAAACGGCGAGGCATCGATCCCCAGCGTGGCGCCGGTCAGCGCCGCGGCCATGGTCTCGACCAGCAGAGCAACCCCCACCCCCTTGTAGCCGCCCGACGGCGCCATCGAACCTTTCAGTCCGACCTCAGGGTCTGTGGTCGGGTTCCCCTCGGCATCCAGCGCCCAGCCGACCGGGATCGGCTTGCCCTCGCGGGCACGCTTCATCACCTCGCTCTTGGCAATGGTGCTGGCACTCTGATCGATCAGGATCGCCGGTTCGCCATTCTCGCCCGGCACCGCCAGCGAGAACGGGTTGGTGCCGACCACCGGTTTCGATCCTCCCGAGGGCGCGATTGAGGCGGGCGCGTTGGTAAAGCCCAGACCTACCAGCCCTTCGCGGGCCAGACGGGCGGTGTGATAGCCTAGCACGCCGCAGTTGTAACTGTTTCGGATCGCCAGCGCGGCCACGCCCTGGCTGCGTGCCAGCGGTATCAGTTGATCAAAGCCAAGGTCGATGGCGGCATGGGCAAATCCGGTGGCGGCATCCACGGTCAGAAGTGAGGGCGCGGGACGGTCAAGCCGGGGTTCGGCCCGCCCGTCGACCTTGCCGCACTGCACATGTTCGCAATAGATCGGGATGTAAAGCAGGCCATGGCTGGCGATGCCGTCAGCCTCGGTCGCGGCGGTGGCGACGGCCAGTGGCCGGGCATTGACCTCGGAGGTGCCGACGGCCACCAAGGCGCGAAAGCTCAGATCTTCGATCTCGTCCAGACTCAGGGTGCGGGTTTCGGTCATGGGGTCCTCGGTTCAGTCATTGTCGGAAAGCCCCGCGCCCGCGCCCTTCAACCGGGATTCCTCGGTTGCCGGGGCATAGGTGCGATGGGCGAAACGGTTCAGGGTGGCCCAGGTCTCGGGCGCGGGTTGGGCGCGGCTGCGGATCGGCGTTGCAGAGCCGATCTGACCGCCCGGTGTCACCTCGACCAAAGGCGTAAGGTCCGGCGCCGTGCCGGAAAGGTCGAGCACCGCGCCGTCGGTGACGGCACCGCCGCCCTGCCAGCGCAGGGTGACCGGGCGGCCGATCTGCTGCGCCATCAGCGCGGCAAAGGGCACCAGCAGCGCGGGCCGGGCCACCTGTTCCAGCCGGATCCCTGCAACGGTCAGCTCAGCCGCACGGTCCGACAGCGCCGCCCCCGCCGCCAGCGGGCAGAGCGTTCCGCCCGGCGCGGCCCAGGTCGTGCCCTTTGGATCGGGAGAAAGATCGGCAAGTGGAACCCCGTCGACCCGGGTCAGCAGTCCGGCCAGTTCGGCGCAGGCGTCAATGTCATGGGCGGCCAGCCAGCGGGTTGCCTTGGCCGCTTCTTCGGCGAGGCCCCAGGGATAGCCCGCGCCGCGCATGGCGCGCTTGGCGGTGGCCTCGATCTCGTTGAGAGAGAAACTCATGCCGGAACCTCCGGGTAAACCCAGTCATCCGCCGTCTCGGGCGAAAGATCCTCGGGGTACGGCGCGCCGGCATACATACAGATCCGAACCCAGCGGTCCGAACGGGGGTCGAAATGGATGGCACCAAAGAAGGCCAACTTTGCCCGCAGCATGTCGATGGGCAGGACCGAGGCGCTGATTGTGTTGTCGTGGATCTCGCCATAGGGGGCCACGCGGCTCATCTGGGCACGGCGCACGGTGTGGCGGTGTTCGGGATGGGCCAACAAGAACTCGGCCACCGGACGGGCACCACCCCAATCGGCCAGCGCCGCATGGGCCGCCGCCGCATCGCGGGCCGGGGCCAGCGGCTGTTCATAGTCGGCAATCGGCTCGTCAAAGCGCTCGCCCAGACGCGGCTCCAGCTTCTCCTCGGAGACATACCAGGCGCGCGCGCAGTTTTCGGGCGCCGTCCAGTCCAGATCAAAGGCCCAGGCGTAGCTGGCCGCGATCAGCGCGCGCAGCTCCGAGATCGGCATCGCTCCGTCGATACGAAACGCACCCGGATTGCCATCGGCCATACAGCTTGCCAGACCGTCCACCAGATCGGGATAGGGTTCAAGGATCAGCGAGGCGACCAGTTCCTGCCCCTCCTCGCTGAGCGCGCCCTCGGCCCAGCGCATCAGCCGGTCCCAGGGGTGATCGTTCAGCAGGTCGTCGCCCGCCACATGGCGCGAGAGCACCTCCATGTCGCGGCGCAGATCGGCCAGCTTGGCCAGTTGAATCGGGTGTTCGGAACGCCACTGGCTCAGCGACACCTCGCTGCGCCTCAGCATCCGGCGGAACTGCGCAGCCTCGTCGGGGCTGGCTGTGGAGACGCCGCGCACGCGTGCAATCGCCTCTTCGCGGGCCATGACCCAGTTGTTGAACAGGACCGGATGGTTGACGATATAGGGCGCCATGCCCAGACCGGTGGAATTGCCGATGCCCATCCGCCGCGCCAGCGCCGGGTCCAGATCGACCGCGCCTTCGCCGCCCTTGGCCCGCGCCATATGCTGCACCAGATCGCGCACGAAAACACGGGTCAGATAGACCGACAGCATCTCGGCCTGAAACGGCACCTGCATCTCGGGGCGGTCGGCAATCTGCTCACGATCCGCCGCGCCCAGTTTGCCCGAACCATAGACGGCGGTGGTGCGCATCAGATAGCCCACCTTGTCGATTTCGGCGCGGTCGGGCTGCTGTCCGCTCGCCAGCGCATCGACCACATGCGCCCAGAGCCGCACCGACCGGTTGGCCCGGCTGACCGAGATCTCGCGCTCGCTGACCCGGCCCGCCTCTTGCAGCGGCACGTTCTGCGACAGCCGGTTGATATCATCCTCGGTCGGGATGCCATCGAACAGGGTGAATGTCGCATCCCATGCGGTGGCGATCACCCGGTCCGAACGCATCTCGGGAGGCAGGTCATGGGCAAATGCCACCAGCGAATAGGCGCGGTCGGGTCCCTGCGCGGTATAGACCGCATGGCCCACGCCCGCCGCGTCGATGCCGAACACGGGGCGCGAAAAGCTCCAGTTCTCGCGCGCCATGCGCCGGGTCAGGATGCGCATGAAGCTGAGGCGGCATTGATGCAGCGACCCCAGGCGTGACAGCCGCATGACTGTCGCCGGATCCCTGCGCTGGATTTGCCTGTTCGGGGCGGTGTCCATCTCTCTCATCCTTGCGAGACGAAGTTCTGGGCAAAGAACCTGTACCAGTTCCCGCCCATGATCCCGGCCACTTCGTCCTTGCTCAGGCCGGTCGCGCGTAACCCGTTCTCGATATTTCCAAAATCGCGATTGTCCTGGAACCAGTGCGGCATCGGGGGGAAGCCCGGCGCGCTGGCGGACCCCTCGCCAAAGTCGACCTCCTTGGACCAGCGGCCAGTGCGCATCCATTCCACCACGCTGTCGGGCTGGTCCTGACACAGGTCGGTGCCGATCCCCAGATGCTCGACGCCGTACCGCTCGGCGGTGCGCGCGATCATCTCGCAGAAGCTGTCCCGCGTGCAGTCGGACTTGTCCTTCAGGTGATGGGGGTAGACCGAAAAGCCCAGCATCCCGCCGTTTTCCGTCACCGCCCGGATCACGTCGTCATGCTTGTTGCGCAGGGCCGGGGCCCAGTCATGCGGGTTGGCATGGGTGATCGCGATGGGGCGCTCCGAGATCTCGGCGGCCTCGATGGTCGAGCGGTCGGCGGAATGGCTCATGTCCACCACCAGCCCCACCCGGTTCATCTCCTTGATGACCTGACGGCCCATCCGGGTGATGCCGGCATCCTCGGCCTCGTAACAGCCGGTCGCTAGCAGCGACTGGTTGTTGTACGTCAACTGCATGAAGCGCGCGCCCAGCGTATGCAGGATCTCGACCAGGCCGATATCGTCCTCGATCGGGCTGGGGTTCTGAAATCCGAAAAAGATCGCGGTGCGCCCGGTCTCGCGCGCGATGTCGATATCCCCGGCCCATTGCCCCTTCATGATCAGGTCGGGGTATTGTTCGAACCAGCGGTTCCATTTCTCGAAATTCAGGACCGTCTCACGAAAGCTCTCGTGATAGGCGATGGTGACATGCACCGCATCGACATTGCCCGCGCGCAACTGGCGAAAGATCTTTTCCGACCAGTTGGCATATTGCAGGCCGTCGATGCGATAGCTCATTGTGGCGCCCCCGCGCTGATGTAAGCGGTCTTGACCGTGGTATAGAACTCGGCCGCGGCCTTGCCCTGTTCGCGCGGCCCGTAAGAGCTGTCGCCGCGGCCACCAAACGGCACATGGTAATCGGTGCCAGCCGTGGGCAGGTTCACCGTCACCACCCCGGTGCGCGCGTTGCGGCGGAAATGGGTGGCACGCGCCAGCGACTGGGTGACGATCCCCGAGGTCAGGCCGAAATTGGTATCATTCACCACGCTCAGCGCCTCGTCATAGCTGCCGACCTTGATCACGCTGGTGAGCGGCGCGAACATCTCTTCGCGGTTGATGCGCATGGTGTTGGTGGTGTTCAGGAACACACCGGGCGACATGTAATAGCCGTCCTGCGGCATATCGAGCCGCTGGCCGCCGCAGGCCAGTTCGGCGCCCTCGGATTTGCCCAGATCGACATAGGCAAGGTTCTCGGCCAGTTGCTGCTGGCTCACCACCGGCCCCATCTGGGTGCCCTCGGCCAGCGCATGACCCACCTTCATCACCTGTGTGCCTGCCACCAGCTTCTCGACAAAGGCGTCGTGGATGGCGGCATGGACCACCAACCGTGAGCTTGCGGTGCATTTCTGCCCGGTGCCTCCAAAGGCCCCGCCCAACGCCAGCGTCACGGCCAGATCCAGATCGGCATCATCCATCACCGCCAGCGCGTTCTTGGACCCCATTTCCATCTGCACCTTGGTCAGGTTCTGGATCGCGGCCGATGCGATGCCCTTGCCCACCGGCACCGAACCGGTGAAGGAAATCGCGTTGACCAGCGGGCTTTCCACCAGCCGTTGACCGATGCTGCGACCCGAGCCCATCAGCAGGCTGAACAGGCCCTTGGGGATATCCTGGCGCGCGATGATCTCGGTCAGCGCCACGGCGCTGGCGGGGGTGATATTGGCCGGTTTCCACACCACCGCGTTGCCATAGCAAAGCGCCGGCGCGATCTTCCACGAGGCGGTTGCGGTGGGAAAGTTCCATGGGCTGATCACCGCAACGACACCCACCGCCTCGCGGCGCACGTCGACCTCGACACCCGGACGCACAGAATCGGCATTCTCGCCCAGTTGGCGCAGGCATTCGGCGGCGTAATAGGTAAAGAACTGACCGGCGCGATAGACCTCGCCCTTGCCCTCGGCCAGCGGTTTGCCCTCTTCGCGGCTGAGCAATGTTCCCAGCTCCTCGGCCCGGGCCATCAGCTCGGTGCCGATGGCCATCAGCACCGCCTGCTTGCGCTCCATCCCGTAGGCGGCCCATTCCGCCTGTGCGCGCCGGGCCTGTTGCAGCGTCGCGTCAAGCTGATCGGCGCTGGCCTGTGCGAAAATGCCAACCAGATCGCTCAGGTCCGACGGGTTGCGGTTTTCGATTTCGGCTTCGCCCGCCAGCCATTCGCCCGCGATGAGATTCAGTTTTGTGTCCGACATGCCTCTGGCCCAGTTCCTCGAATGAATTGGGTCATGGTGGACTCTGCCCGCCACATCGGTCAAACTTAAACTTCTTAAGGAAATTTCAAATTTTCTGAACCCATGATCAAGATCGAGATGCTACGCTGTTTCAGCACGGTCGCGCAGACCGGCAACCTGGCCGATGCCGCCATGCGGATGGGGCGGACCCAGTCCGCCCTTTCGATGACCCTGAAACAGCTCGAGGAACATCTGGGCCAGCGCCTGTTCGAGAGCGAGCGCAAGAACCGCCTGACCCCGCTGGGGCAAGAAGTGTTCCGCTTTGCCCAACAGCAGTTGCGCCAGTTCGATGACACCGTGCAGGCGATCGAGGCGGCGGCGCGGGCGCCACAGGGGCTGCTGCGGGTGGCCTCGATCCCTTCGGCCTCGGGCCTGGCGCTGCCAGCCGCGATCGAGACGATGATGCAACGCCATCCCGCGCTCGAGTTGGAGCTGCGCGACATGGACAGCGGCCGGGTGGTTGACGCGATGCTGCAAGGGCAAGCCGATCTGGGCATTGTCTCCGGTCGGCCGGTTCTGAACGGGGTCGAAAGCGAGATCCTGTTCGAGGATGCCTTTGGCCTGCTCTGCGCACCCGGTCACCCGCTGGCGCAACAGCCGCAGCCGCCCGATATCGAAGCTATCCTTGCCTCAGGCTTCATCCGCAACAACCTGTGCGCATTGATCGAGGCGCCCGAGATAAGCGCCGCCCTGCCCCGCGCCCGGATCACCGTGCACAACACCCATTCGTTGCTGGCGATGGTGCGCACGGGGAAATGGGTGACGATCCTGCCACGCTCGGTCGCGCAGGTGCAGCCGAAAGAGCTGGCGTTCCGCCCCATCGCCGGGCTGGAGGAGCAGCGCAGCGTGTCACTCTTGATCCACACCCGGACCCAGTTTCCGCAGCTGGTCGAGGAATTCGCCGAAATCCTGCGCCACAGCCCCTGGACCGGCTGAGGCTCAGATCACCCCGATCTCGGCCAAGGCCCGGTTCAGGTCCTCGGGCAGCGCATCGTCCTGCGCGCGTCCCTTGGGCAGGTCGGGCGGCGTGTCGGCAGGGTTCAGATAGCGCCAGCCCTGGAACGGGCGTTTCTGCGTGCTGTGGGTGCGGTGCAATTCGGGGTCAAGCACCAGCGCGCAATGCCGGGTGCCATCCTGTCCGGTGACCTCGTCCATCCGCAGCACCCGCTGTCGGCACTGGATCAACCCCTTGATCACCCAATAGATCGACCCGCCATTCAGGATCTCCCCCTCGCGCTTGGGCCACATACGGGTGACATGGCGCGGCAACCCGTCCGGCGTCTGCGCCCGCCGCGTCGCCTGCCATTCGGCCAGGCTGTCGACGCTTTCCGAACCGACGCTGAGCTTGATCAAGTTGACGTAGTTATCCACAGCTTTCCCACAGAGTCGTCCCAAGGCTACCTTGATATTGTAGCTCACCCCGCTCCGGCATCAAGCTGTTGTGGCGCACCTCACATTTGGTTTAAGCTGGATACCTCTTCCAGCACGAGGGAATCATCCGATGAGCCGTTTCGCCGCCCCCATCGCCGAGCAGATTTGGGACATGAAATACCGTTTCAAACAGGCGGACGGCACCCCGATCGACCAGACGGTCGAGGACAGCTGGCGCCGGATCGCCCGCGATCTGGCGCAGGTCGAGAAGGATCCCCGGCACTGGGAACAGGAATTCTATACTGCGCTGGAGGATTTTAAATATCTTCCCGCCGGGCGCATCACCGCCGGTGCGGGCACCGCGCGGCAGGTGACGCTGTTCAACTGCTTTGTCATGGGCACGATCCCCGACAGCATGGGCGGCATCTTCGAGATGCTGAAAGAGGCGGCGCTGACCATGCAGCAGGGCGGCGGCATCGGATACGATTTCTCGACCATCCGCCCGCGCGGCGCCGATGTAAAAGGCGTCGCCGCCGATGCCTCGGGGCCGCTCAGCTTCATGGATGTCTGGGATGCCATGTGCCGCACCATCATGTCCGCCGGTTCCCGCCGCGGCGCGATGATGGCGACCATGCGCTGCGACCATCCCGATATCGAACAGTTCATCGCCGCCAAATCCGACCCCGCCCGCCTGCGCATGTTCAACATGTCGGTGCTGGTCACCGATGCCTTCATGGAGGCGGTCAAGGCCGATGGCTCGTGGGAGTTGCAATTCGACGGCAAGATCTATCACACGGTCGAGGCGCGCGCCCTGTGGAACAAGATCATGCAGGCCACCTATGATTATGCCGAACCGGGCGTGATCTTCATCGACCGCATCAACGCGGCCAACAACCTGAACTATGTCGAAACCATCGCCGCCACCAACCCCTGCGGCGAACAGCCCCTGCCCCCCTATGGCGCCTGCCTGTTGGGTTCGATCAACCTGGCGCGGCTGGTCAAGGCCCCGTTCGAGGCCGAGGCAGAGCTGGACCCCGAAGCGCTGCAAAAACTGGTCGCCACCGCCGTGCGGATGATGGACAACGTGGTCGATGCCTCGAAATTCCCGCTGCCCGAACAGGCCGCCGAAGCGCAGAACAAGCGCCGGATCGGGCTGGGCGTGACCGGGCTGGCCGATGCGCTCTTGATGCTGGGCCTGCGCTATGGCAGCGACGAGGCGGCAAGACAGACCGAGGACTGGCTGCACGCCATCGCCCGCGCCGCCTATCTCGCCTCGGTCGAACTGGCCAAGGAAAAAGGCGCCTTCCCGCTCTTCGATGCCGAGAAATACCTGGCCTCCGGCACCATGCGGGCCATGGACGAGGATGTGCGCGAGGCGATCCGCACTCACGGCATCCGCAACGCGCTTCTGACCTCGATCGCGCCCACCGGGACCATCTCGCTTTATGCCGGCAACGTCTCCAGCGGGATCGAACCGGTCTTTGCCTATGCCTATACCCGCAAGGTGCTGCAAAAGGACGGCAGCCGGACCGAGGAAGAGGTGGTCGATTACGCCGTGCAGATGTGGCGCGACAAGTTCGGCGACACACCCCTACCCGACTATTTCGTCAACGCCCAGACACTGGCGCCCGCCGATCACGTGCGGATGCAGGCGTCGGCGCAGAAATGGATCGACAGCTCGATCTCCAAAACCATCAACTGCCCCGAGGATATCTCGTTCGACGATTTCAAGGATGTCTACATGCAGGCCTGGGATCTGGGCTGCAAGGGCTGCACCACCTACCGACCCAATGATGTGACCGGGAGTGTGTTGAGCGTGGCGGAGAAGAAGAAAGACGACCTTCCAAATCTTAAGACATCTGCCGAACGTCTAAAATGGGCGCAGGAAAGGGCAGGATACACTACTCAACAAGAAGCCTCGGACGCTATCAAAGTTAGCCGCAGCCGATATTCCAATTGGGTAGCCCCCAATGGCTCGCAAGTACTTTCCAAAGAAGGAGCTGAGGCTGCGTCAAAAGTGTTTGGTGTTTCGGCCGGTTGGCTACTATTCGGTGATGGAGAGGCCCCCACCGTCGTCGCCAAATCCGATGACGAACCGATGACACCCCATGGCGACGTCATCTATATGTCCGAGCCGCTGGACCGGCCCGAACATCTCGAAGGCAACACCTACAAGATCAAGTGGCCCGACAGCGAGCATGCGCTCTATATCACCATCAACGACATCATCATCAACGGCCACCGCCGCCCGTTCGAGGTGTTCATAAATTCCAAGAACATGGAGCATTTCGCCTGGACCGTGGCACTGACCCGGATGATTTCGGCCGTGTTCCGGCGCGGCGGCGATATCAGCTTTGTTGTCGAAGAGCTGAAGGCCGTTTTCGACCCGCGCGGCGGTGCCTGGGTCAAGGGCAAATACATCCCCTCGATCCTGGCAGCCATCGGCGGCGTGATCGAACAGCACCTGATCGCCATCGGCTTTCTCGAAGGCGAGGGCATGGGCCTGAAATCGGACCCGCAGGCGCAGGTCGTGAACGGCGATGCACCGCGCGGCAAGGCCTGCCCCAGTTGCGGCCAGTTCGACATGCAGATGGTCGAAGGCTGCATGACCTGCCGCAGCTGCGGCCATTCCAAGTGCGGCTAGGATGTCATCCGGCATGCCGGAGTATTTGTGACCAGAAAGAAGCCTGATCGCGCGCGCTTCTTTCTGGTTGAATACGCTCCGGGGCCACGCCAAAGGCGGCGGGGGCAGCGCCCCCTATTGCGACAACCGCTGCAATAACTGGTCGAGTGCGCTCTTTTCGACCGCGTCCATCGGTGCCACCCGGCTGCGCCAGAGCGTCGCCTGGCTGCGCAGGATCAACCCGTCACTGAGAATCTTCAGGTGGTTGGCGCGCAAGGTCTCGCCGGTTGAAGTGATATCGGCAATCGCCTCGGCGGTCTCGTTCTTGACCGTGCCCTCGGTCGCGCCCTGGCTGTCGACCAGCGTATAATCGGCTACCCCCGCGCCGGTCAGGAATTCGCGCACCAGCCGGTGATACTTGGTGGCGATGCGCAGACGGTGACCATGCCGCGCCCGGAACCCCGCAGCCGCCGCGTCGAGATCATCGAGCGTGTCCACATCCGCCCAGCAGGCGGGTACCGCGATGATCAGGTCGGCCTGGCCAAACCCCAGCGGCGCCACCTCCTCCAGTTGCTGATCCCAGAGCGGCAGTTTCTCATGCACCAGATCGGTGCCGGTAACGCCCAGATGGATGCGCCCCGCCGCCAGTTCACGTGGGATTTCCCCCGCCGAGAGCAGCACCAGCGACACGCCCTCGATCCCATCGACGCGACCGGCATATTCGCGGTCCGACCCGGTGCGGCTGAGCGTGATGCCGCGCTTGTCGAACCAGGCAAAGGTCTTTTCCATCAGCCGCCCCTTGGACGGCACCCCAAGCTTCAGGCTCATGTCTCGGCCTCCGCAAGCAGCAGCATCAAGCCCGGGCGCAGCACGCCGCCCACGGCGGGGATCTCGGCGCCGTTGCCCAATCGCCGGGTCAGCGCGTCATAGCGCCCACCGGTGGCGATAGGCGGCAGGTCGGGCCGCCGCTCGGCATAGAAACCAAAGACGAAGCCGTCATAATATTCCATCGAGGTCCGCCCATAGGAGGCCTCGAAATCGAGCCGGTCCACGTCGATCCCGCGCGCCCGCAGGGCGGCGATGCGCGCCTCCAGCCGGTCGAGCGCCGGGGTGATCTGCGGCAGGTCCACCGCGATATCGCGCAGATGCTCCAGCGCATAGGGCATCGTCTCGCGCACCGATAACAGCGCGTCGAGCCCGGCCATTTCATTGTCCGAAATGGGTGCGGCGGCGGCATCCGAACGCAACACCGCGATCCGCGCCTCGACATCGGCGCGGTCGCGTTTGCCGATCTCGGGGGCGCCGCCGGCCAGCGGATCAGCGGCCTTGAGCAGCGCGGCACGCGCGGGTGGCACCGGCGCGCGACCAGCGTAGCGGTCGAGCAGCGCCCGAAACCGGCGCGGGCGCCAGATATGACGCATCAACGCCGCCTTGCGCGGTTCGGTCGTTTTCAGCCCGGCCACGGCGGCCATCAGGATGCCGATATCGCCGGTGGCCGCCCGTAGCGCCAGGCCGTCGAGCGCCTGGGCGATCAAAGCGAACACCTCGGCATCGGCGGCGGCGGGATTTGTACGGTCGAACACCTCGTACCCCACCTGAATGTACTCATTGGCACGGTCCGGGTCGTGTTCCTGCCGTCGGAAAACCTCGCCCGCATAGGTGTAGCGGGCGGGTTCGGCGCCGTGTTCCATGTGCTTTTGTACAACTGGTACAGTGAAGTCGGGGCGCAGCATCTGCTCGCCCCTCAGCGCGTCCGAGGTGATATAGGCGCGGGCACGGATATCCTCGCCATAAAGGTCGAGCAGGGTTTCGGCCGGTTGCAGGATCGGCGTTTCCACCGTCTGCGCGCCTGCCGCCTCGAACCGAGCGCGCAGCTGCGCGGCCTGCTCCAGAATACTGGCGCGGGTGATCATCCCGCCTGCCCCGCCAAAATCTCGCGCACCTTGGCCACCAGATCGCCGCGCGCCACCTCGTATTGGCTGGGGCGTTCCTTCCACTCTTCCAGCGTCGCATTGGCGGCGATCTGCGCGCCAAGGATCAGGTCCTTGATCTGCACCACGCCATTGGCTTTCTCATCGCCACCTTCGATCACCGCAACGGGCGAGTTACGCTTGTCTGCATATTTGAGCTGGTTGCCGAAGTTCTTCGGATTGCCGAGGTAAACCTCGGCCCGGATGCCTGCATTGCGCAGCTCGGCCACCATCGCCTGGTAATCCGCCATGCGATCGCGATCCATCACCGTCACTACGACGGGGCCATGTTCCACGGCCTGAATGCGGCCCTTTTCGCGCAGGGCCGCCAGCAGACGGTCAACGCCGATGGAGATGCCGGTTGCCGGGACTTCCTGGCCGGTAAACCGCTTGACCAGGTCGTCATAACGGCCGCCGCCCGAGACAGAGCCGAACTGCCGCTTGCGGCCTTTTTCGTCAAATATTTCAAAGGTTAGCTCGGCCTCGTAAACCGGCCCGGTGTAATACCCAAGACCGCGCACGACCGAAGGGTCGATGACGATGCGATCAGGGCCGTAGCCGCCCGCCGCCAGCAGATCGCCGATCTGGTCCAGTTCATCGATGCCCTGTACCCCGATCTGGGATGCGCCCACCGCCGCGCGCAGGTTGGCCAAGGTGGCGGCTGAATCCGCACCTTTCGAGGTCAGGAAAGCCAGCACCGGCCCGGCCTGATCGTCGCTCAGACCGACACCGTCGATGAACGCGCCCGAGGCGTCGAGCCGTCCTTTGCCCAACAACTCGCGCACGCCGTCGGCGCCGACCTTGTCGAACTTGTCGATGGTCCGCAGCACTGCGTCGCGTTGACTTTCGTCAGCCAGACCCATGGTTTCCAACACGCCGTTCAGAACCTTGCGGTTGTTCACCCGCACCACATAGTCGCCGCGCGGGATGCCGACGGTTTCCAGCGTGTCGCTGAGCATGGCGCAGATCTCGGCATCGGCGGCCATGGAGGCGCTGCCCACCGTATCCGCATCGCATTGATAAAACTGGCGATATCGGCCCGGGCCGGGTTTCTCGTTGCGCCACACGGGCCCCATCGCGTAGCGGCGATAGGGCGTCGGCAGGTCGTTGCGGTGCTGGGCATAGACGCGCGCCAGCGGTGCCGTCAGGTCATAGCGCAGCGCCATCCAGTCGCCCGCGCCGTCCTCCTCGGATTCCTGCCAGGCAAAGACGCCCTCGTTGGGGCGGTCGACATCGGGCAGGAACTTGCCCAGCGCCTCGACCGTCTCGACCGCGCTGCTTTCCAGCGCCTCGAAGCCGTAGCGATGATAGACCCCCGCGATGGTGCGCAGCATCTCGGTCCGCTGCGTCACCTCGGCGCCGAAATAGTCGCGGAAGCCTTTGGGCGTTTCGGCCTTGGGGCGGGGCGTTTTCTTGGGCTTGGCCATGGTGGGAGTCCTTGGGCGTTCTGTTCCGCGCGCGGTCTAGCCCATGGCCCGCCCCGGGGCAAGGCGCAGTACAGCCGCAGGCGAAAAAACCCATGTTTTTAAGCTGTTTTCAGATATCGGCAAAGCTGCCCGAGCGGCCCTTGCCGGCAGCGAAGCGGGCGGCGCCGCTGCGGCCTTCGGCGGCAAAGGTGGCGGTAGAGCGCCATTCGCGACGCAGCGCTGTGGCCAGCGCGGCGGGATCCATGCGCGAAGACAGGTGATCGGCCAGCATGCAGGCCTGCGGGAACCGGGTCAGGTCGCGGGCGAGATCGCGGGCGGTGTCCAGTGCCGCGCCCTGCGGGCAGGTGCGGTTGGCAAAGCCCAGGGCCAGCGCCTCGTCCGCCTCGACCGCGCGGCCGGTTAGGATCAGGTCGCTTGCCCGCCCCTGCCCCAGAATACGCGGCAGGCGCACGGTGCCGCCGTCGATCAGCGGCACGCCCCAGCGGCGGCAGAACACGCCGGTGACCGCACCCTGGGCCATCACCCGCAGATCGCACCAGGCGGCCAGTTCCATGCCGCCTGCGACCGCTGGACCTTCGATCGCGGCGATCACCGGTTTCGACAGCATCAGCCGGGATGGCCCCATCGGGCCGGGCCGGGGATCGGTCACCGGATCGGACCAGCCCTCGGGAATATCAAGCGATCCCAACCAGTTATCCGCATCCCCGGACCCCGCTGCCTTGAGGTCGAACCCGGCGCAGAAATAGCCCCCGGCCCCAGTCAGGATGGCGACGCGCTGCTTCGCGTCAGCCTCGAAATCGAGAAACGCCTGATAGAGCGCGCGCGCGATGGCGGGGTCCACAGCATTGCGCGCCTGTGGCCGGTTGACGGTTATGGTGGTGATACCGTCGGTATGGTCGATGGTGATGGTCATGGATGATCCTCCCCGGTCAGAGTGCGGCCGCGCCCATGGGGCTGGCAAGACTGACGTTGCGCCTGTATGGGGGGAGAGAGGCCGCGGAAGGACAGAAAAACATGCAGCATCTCGAAGAGCGTATCGCGCATCTGACCCGCACGGTGGACGAGTTGAGTGATATCGTGGCGCGGCAGCACGACGAGATCGACCGGTTGGCGCGGCGGGTCGAAATGCTGATGCGGCGCGAGGCCGAAAGGGTCGCCGAAGGTAGTGGCGGGGTCATCCTGGGCGATGAGCGCCCGCCGCATTACTGAGGCGTTTGGTACGTCGAATTGACCGTTTTGTACCCGCTCTCGGGGACGGTTTGACCGTTTTGTACAGGTGTGCGGGCGCGGGTACCGCGCCGCTCAGGCCATTAATTCCGGACTGGCGTTACGGGTCAGCAACTCCTGCACCAGCGGGTTCGGGAACCGCCGCCGCTGGGTGACGGCGAAGAAGGTCTCGCGGATGCGCGGGTGCGCCCGCGCCTCGACCAGACGACCCGAGGTGAGCTCGTCCCGGACCACGATGGGGGCGACCAGCGCCAGCCCGATATCCTCGCGTGCCAGCAGGCGCATCATCGCCATGTCATCGACCTCGGCCACCACCTGTGGCCGCACCCCCATCCGGCTGGCCATGGCGTCGAAGGCGGTGCGCAGGGTGCTGTCGGTGGTGGGCAGGATGAAGGGTTGTTCCGCCAGCAGCGCCTTGATCGGGCGGTCGGGGTCCAGCCGGTCGGGCGTGCCGACGATGCTGACCGCCTGTTCGGCGACATGGTGGGTCTCGTAAGGCGTCAGGCTGTCATCGGGCGGTTCACGGTTCATCAGCACCATGTCGAGGTTCAGGGTGCCCAGACCTTCGAGCAGTTCGGTGGGGCTGCCGGAGCGGAGGATGACCTCGACATCCTCGCGTCCGAGGATGGGGCGCAGAAAGCCGATCTGGAAGTTGCGCGACAGCGTGGCCTGTGCGCCCACGCGCAGCGCCCGCCGGGTGCGGCCGGTTTCCTGAAGCGTCGCCACCAGTTCCTGCCCGGTGGCGAAGATCGCATCGGCATGGTCGAGCGCGATGCGCCCGGCCTCGGTCAGGTGCAGCTGGCGACCGCGCCGCTCGAACAGGGCGTGGCCCAGGCGGTCTTCGAGCTGCTTGATCTGCACCGAGAGAGCCGATTGCGACAGGTTCAGACGCTCGGCCGTGCGAGTCAGGTTGCCGTCATGGGCGACGGCCCAGAAATAGCGCAGGTGATGATAGTTCAACGGCATATCGTTCTGTTTAGATGAACGTTTTCGTGCAAACAATGAATTTTTATTAAAGGCACTGATAACCTAGGTCCAGTGCAAAGGGCTGTGCCCGCAAGGATCGAAGGGAATTGCCATGTGGTATCTGTATCTGCCTCTCTTGAGTCCGCTGCTGTTGCTGGCGGTTGTTGTTCAAGCGCGCCGCACGCCGGGCCTGCGCCCGGGACGCTTGCCGAAACTGGCCGAGAGCGCGGCGCTGGCCGGATTTGCGGTGGCCGTTGTCGCGGCGCTGTTTCTGGTTTTGAACGGGCCGGGCACTTCAGGCCTGATCGGGATCTGGGGGATCGGGCTGTCGGTGCAGCTGGATGCGGTCAGCGCCACGATGCTGGTTCTGGTCAGCTTCATCGGCTGGATCGTCCTGCGCTATAGCGCCACCTACATGGATGGCGAGGCGCGGCAGGGCGCCTTTACCGGCGGGATGGCGGCCATTCTGGCCGCGGTCCTGCTGCTGGTTATGTCCGGCAACCTGGTGCAGATGCTGGCGGCCTGGACGGCGACCAGCCTGGTGCTGGGCCGGCTCTTGCTGTTCTATCCCGAGCGCACCACCGCCCGGCGCGCGGCACGCAAGAAAGCTGTCGTTGCACGGCTGAGCGAGGTGGCGCTGGCGGGTGCGGTGGTGCTGTTGATCGCGGCCTATGGCACGACGGATATCGCCACGATCCTGGACGCGGCCACGCCCGGCTGGGCAACGCTGGCGGCAGCGGCGCTGCTGGCGCTGGCGGCGGCTCTCGCCTCGGCCCAGTTCCCGGTACATGGCTGGCTGACCGAGGTGATGGAGGCGCCGACGCCGGTCTCGGCCCTGCTGCATGCGGGTGTGATCAATGCCGGGGGGTTCCTGCTGATCCGGATGGCCGATGTGATGCTGACGGCACCGGGCGTGATGGCGGTGCTGGTGATGCTGGGCGGGCTGACGGCGCTGTTTGGCGGGCTGGTGATGCTGACGCAACCGGCGGTCAAGACCTCGCTGGCGTGGTCGACCATCGCGCAGATGGCCTTCATGATCATGCAATGCGGTCTGGCGCTGTTCCCGCTGGCGCTGCTGCATATCGTGGCGCATTCGCTGTACAAGGCGCATGCCTTTTTGAGCGCGGGCGAAGCGGTGCGCAACGTGGCCGCGATCCGTCGGCCCGGCCCGGTGGCGGTGCCAAGTGCGCGCAACGTGGTGCAGGCCTTTGTCATCGGGATCGCGATCTACGGGCTGGTAGGGCTGGTCTTTGGCTTTGACGGCAAGTCGGTGCAGGCCATTGCGCTGGGGGTAATCCTGATCTTTGGCGTGGCCTATCTGCTGGCGCAGGGGTTTGCCGATGCGGCGCCCGGCGCCCTGACCCGGCGGATGGTGATCTATGCCTCGGTCACCTCGGTCAGCTACTTCGTTCTGCAACTTGTAGCGCTGCATCTGACCGCCGGGACACTGCCGCCGGTGCCCGCACCGGGGCCGCTGGAATGGGCGCTGATCGTGCTGGCGCTGATCAGTTTCGGCGTGGTTGCGGTGGCGCAAGCGACCTTCCCGCTCTGGGCCATGCATCCGGCGGCCGCCGGTATCCGGGTGCACCTGTCGAACGGACTTTATGCCAATGCGATCTTTGACCGGCTGCTGGACGGCTGGTCGAAGCGGACCCCTGCCTGACCTGGAGACGAGAGAGATGTTTGCAAAGCTTGAAACCATGCCCGCCCCGCTTCTGGAACTGGTGTCCGAGGCCAATGGCGCCGCGCGCGCGATCCCGCCGCTGTTCCCGCTGTCGGCGAGCGTCGCGGTCAACCCCTTTCTGGGCCAGTCGGACGAGCCGCTGGCGGTGAGCGCCGCGCGGCTGGCGCGGGTGTCCGGGACCCTGATCATGCCCGAGCGGTCGGTCTGGGCCGAGAAGTTCTCGGCAGGCGAGATATTGGAGAGCGATCTGGCGGCGGCGCTGCGGTCGGCCCGGTTCGGGCGGCTGACGCTGGCCGAGGTGGTGGCGGCGGTGGAGACGCAGGCCGCGCAGCCCGAGGCGCTGCCCACGGTGGCCGATCTGGCCGCCGAGGTGTCGGGCGTCGACTGGCCCGGTCTGATCGAGGACCGGATCGGGGTCTGGGCGGCCAGCCATTTCGATGAAGGACAGGCGCTGTGGCAGCCGGGGCGGACCGGCGGGGCGTTCAGTGCATGGCGCGAGTTTGCCAGCCGTGACCTGACGCCCGAGATTCACGGGCTGACTGGGTTCGGTGCCTTTGTCGCGGCGACCAACCGGTCGCATTGGCGGGCAATCGGACGGGCGAGCGAGGCGCTGGGGCTGAGCACAGCGGCCTCTGACACAGCCTTTCACCGCTGGTTGATGACGCTGGGCGGTTGGGCGCAATATGCCCGCTACCTGCTGTGGCAGGCCGAGCTGGAAGGGGCGACCGACAACACGGTGACCGAGCTGCTGGCGATCCGGATGGTGTTCGACGAGGCGTTGATGGGGCTTTACGGCGCTCAGATCGCGGATCGCTGGGCCAAGGCGGTGGCCGCGCATGAGGCGCCGGTGACGCCCACGCGGGACATGGCCATCGACGCGGTCTGGCAGGAGGCCAGTGAGCGGGCGGCGCAGCGCAGGCTGGCCGAGACGCTGGAGGGCGGCGCGGCAGCGATCCGGCAGGAACGGCCTGCGGTGCAGGCCGCGTTCTGCATCGACGTGCGGTCCGAAGTGTTCCGCCGGGCGCTGGAGGCACAGGACGCAGGCATAGAGACCATCGGCTTTGCCGGGTTCTTTGGCCTGGCCAGTGCGCACCGGGCGGCCGGGTCGGACGTGGTCGAGACGCGGGGGCCGGTGCTGCTGAGGCCTGGGGTGCAGTCGCAGGCGGTGGAACCCGGCGAGGTGGACCTGGGGCGCCGGTACACTGCGCGGGCCGGGCGGGCCTGGGGCCGGTTCAAGCTGGCGGCGGTGTCGTCCTTTGCCTTTGTCGAGGCGACGGGGCCGGTCTATGCCGGCAAGCTGGTGCGCGATGCACTGGGGCTGGGCAAGGTGGCCAAGGCCGATCCGGCGCCGCAGCTCGACCCAGCGATTGGCCCCGAGGCACGGGTTGCCATGGCACGGACTGTGCTGGGCGCGATGTCGCTGACAAGCGGGTTCGCGCGGGTGGTGATGGTTGCGGGTCATGGCGCCGATGTCACCAACAACCCGCATGAAAGCGCTTTGCAGTGCGGGGCCTGCGGCGGTTATGCGGGCGATGTGAACGCGCGGCTGCTGGCCGGGCTGCTGAACGACGCGGGCGTGCGCGAGGGGCTGCGGGCGGAGGGGGTCGAGATCCCCGCCGACACGGTGTTCCTGGCCGCGCTGCACCATACGACAACCGACCGGGTGACGCTGTTCGATCAGGACCTGCCGTCAGGCGATTGGGCGGCGGATATCGCGCGGCTCAGGGCCTGGCTGGAGCAGGCCGGGCAACTGGCACGCGCCGAGCGCGCCGCCCGGCTGCCGCGTGCCAAGGGCGGGGCGGATATTGCCCGGCGGGCGCAGGACTGGGCAGAATTGCGCCCCGAATGGGGGCTGGCGGGCTGCCGTGCCTTTGTCGCCGCCCCCCGGCACCGGACCGAAGGCACCGGGCTGGCGGGACAGGCGTTTCTCCACAACTATGACTGGCGCCGCGACGAAGGCTTTGGCGTGCTGGAACTGATCCTGACCGCGCCGGTGGTGGTCGCAAGCTGGATCAGCCTGCAATATTACGGCTCGACCGTGGCCCCTGCCCTGTTCGGCGGCGGCAACAAGCTGCTTCATAACGTGGTGGGCGGTATCGGCGTGCTGGAGGGCAACGGCGGCGCGCCGCGCCCGGGCCTGCCGTGGCAGTCGGTGCATGACGGCGAAGGGTTCCAGCACGAGCCGCTGCGCCTGTCGGTGGTGATCGAGGCGCCGCGCGCGGCGATGACCGACGTATTGCGGCGGCACCCCGGGGTCAGGGCGCTCTTTGACAATGGCTGGCTGCACCTGATCGCGATGGACGATACGGGCAAGCTGGCCTGGCGTTATGACGGTGATCTGACCTGGGTGCCCTTTGCACCTGAGGCACAAGTGGATCGGGCAATCGCCGCCGAATGAGGCGGCCAATTGCCCCCGCGCGGCGGCAAGTCCCCCGCCGCTGCGCGTCTGGCCGTTACAGCCCCAGCGTGGATTTCACCGCCGTATCGACCACCCCGCCCAAAAGCGCGTTCTGGTCTGACTGGCATCCTTCGCCCAGCGCGGCGACGAAGGCTTCGCGCAGGCGGGTCTTGTCCTCCTCCGAGGTGGAGTAGGCGGTGATGTCGATCTCGCGGTTGTAGAGCGACAGCGCCACCATCTTCGACACCACGTCGAGGACATAGGCCTCGTCCCCGTCGGCCTCGTCGATGACCGACTGGCAGGTGTGGTACATCACGTCGAGCGCGTCCTGCACCATCTTCTCGGCCTCTTCATCCGCCCGCGCGGCGGTGGTGAACAGGCAGGTCGCGGCAAGTGCGGCGATCCAATGTCTTGTGTCAAACATCCCGGCCTCCCGACTGGATATCGCGTGGGTGTGTCACTTCTTGTTGGCGCCGACGATGGCGCCGACAACCGCGCCCGCGGCGGCGGTCTTGCTGTCGCCGACCAGTGCCCCGACCCCGGCGCCGATCAGGGCCCCCTTTATGGCACGGTCGGTTTTCTTGTCGGCAAGCGCCGCGCCGGGCGCGATCGCGGCAAGGCCCAGGGCAAATGCCAGCGCGGCGGTCAGGTGAAAACGAGGGTTTACTGTCATGTCTGTCCTCCCTTCAAGGGTTCTGACGAAAAACGGAGACAGGGGAAGTATCGTCTCAGATCTCCTCGACGTCCAGCACCCCGTCAAGCGACTTGATCGCGCCCTTGATCTGGGGATTGAGGGGGAAATCCTGGCCCAGGTCCATCTCGACCTCGCCGGGCAGGCCGGGATCCATCAGGCAGAGCTGGATCGGGCCGCGGGCGGCATTGCGGGCGGCCTGCGCCGCCTCGGCCAGGATATGGGCGACGGTGGCCACGGCGCTGGCATCGTCCATGAAGACGCGCAGGCCGGTGGCGCCCGCCTCGGCCACCACGGTATCGGCGGGACCGACCGAGCGGGCCAGTAGTTTGAGCTGGTCGGCCTCCATCGTCGCCTCGGCGGTCAGCACCACATGGGAACCGGTTTCGAGATAGTCGCGGCTTTTCTCCAGCACTTCGGAGAAGAGCGTCACCTCGAACGCGCCGGTGGGGTCGGACATCTGGGCAAAGGCGAAGCGGTTGCCCCGGGCGGATTTGCGCTCCTGCCGCCCGGCGACAACGCCCGCCATCTTGGCAAGAACCGGGCCTGAGCGGGCCTGTTCGGTGACCTCGTCCAGCGTCAGCACGCCCCGGCGTTTCAGCGCGGGCATATAGTCGTCGAGCGGGTGGCCCGAGAGGTAGAAGCCGATCGCCTTGAACTCCTCCGAGAGGCGTTCGGCAGGCAGCCAGTCGGGCACGGCGGCCAGACGCGGTTCGGGCAGGTCGTCGCCCGCCTCGCCAAAGAGCGAGACCTGGTTCGAGGCTTTCTGGTCGTGGATGGCGGCGGAATAGGCGCTGAGCGCCTCGATGCTTTCAAACACCCGGCGGCGGTTGGGGTCGAGCTGGTCAAAGGCCCCGGCGCGCGCGAGCATTTCCAGCGGACGTTTGCCGACCTTTTTCAGATCGACCCGGCGGGCCAGGTCGAAAAGGTTGACGAAGGGTTTGTTGCCGCGCCCCTCGACCACCAGGCGCATCGCCTCGACGCCCACGTTCTTGAGCGCGCCCAGCGCATAGACGAGCTCTCCGTTCACCACGTCGAAGGTGGCCTGGGAGCGGTTCACGCAGGGCGGCACGTAAGGCAGGCCCAGCCCCTTGCGGACCTCTTCGAAATAGACCGCCAGCTTGTCGGTCAGGTGGATATCGCAGTTCATGACGCCCGCCATGAACTCGACCGGGTGGTTGGCCTTGAGCCAGGCGGTCTGGTAGCTGACCACGGCATAGGCGGCGGCGTGGGATTTGTTGAAGCCGTAATTGGCGAATTTTTCCAGCAGGTCGAAGACCTCGCCCGCCTTTTCCTTGGTCACGCCGTTGGCGGTGGCCCCTTCGATGAACTTGGGGCGTTCCTTGGCCATTTCCTCGGCGATCTTCTTGCCCATGGCGCGGCGCAAGAGGTCGGCGCCGCCAAGGCTGTAGCCCGCCATCACCTGGGCGATCTGCATCACCTGTTCCTGATAGACGATGATGCCCTGGGTTTCTTCGAGGATGAAGTCGATCGAGGGGTGGATCGAAGCCAGATCGCGGACGCCGTTCTTGACCTCGCAATAGACCGGGATGTTCTCCATGGGCCCGGGGCGGTAGAGCGCCACAAGGGCCACGATATCCTCGATACAGGTGGGTTTCATGCGCTTGAGCGCATCCATCATGCCCGAACTTTCCACCTGGAACACGGCGACGGTCTTGGCGGCGGAATAGAGTTTATAGGTGGGCTCGTCATCCAGCGGGATGGCGTTGATCTGGTTCTGGGCCCCTTCCGCCGGGTCGTAGAGCTGGCGCCCGTCTGCGGCCACATGCAGCGGGCGGCCCGATTTGAAGATCAGATCCATCGCGTTCTGGATCACGGTCAGGGTCTTGAGACCCAGAAAGTCGAATTTCACCAGCCCCGCCTGTTCCACCCATTTCATGTTGAACTGGGTGGCCGGCATGTCCGAGCGCGGATCCTGGTAGAGCGGCACCAGCGCATCAAGCGGGCGGTCGCCGATCACCACGCCCGCCGCATGGGTCGAGGCATTCCGGAGCAGCCCTTCGACCTGCTGGCCATAGGTCAACAGGCGGTCGACCACCTCTTCCTCGCGCGCGGCATCGCGCAGGCGCGGCTCGTCGGCCAACGCCTTTTCGATGCTGACGGGTTTCACGCCTTCGACCGGGATCATCTTGGAGAGGCGATCCACCTGGCCATAGGGCATCTGCAACACCCGGCCGATGTCGCGCACGGCGGCCTTGGACAGAAGCGCACCGAAGGTGATGATCTGCCCCACCTTGTCGCGGCCGTACTTCTCCTGCACGTAGCGGATCACCTCTTCGCGCCGGTCCATGCAGAAGTCGATGTCGAAGTCGGGCATCGAGACCCGCTCGGGGTTCAGGAAGCGTTCGAAGAGCAGGCTGTAACGCAGCGGGTCGAGGTCGGTGATGGTCAGCGCATAGGCCACCAGCGAGCCCGCGCCCGAGCCCCGCCCCGGCCCCACCGGGATGTCATGATCCTTGGCCCATTTGATGAAATCGGCCACGATCAGGAAGTAACCGGGAAAGCCCATCCCTTCGATGATGTCGAGCTCGAAATCGAGCCGTTTCTGGTAATCCTCGGCGCTGACCGCATGCGGGATAACCGCAAGACGGGCCTGCAAGCCCGCGTTGGCCTGGCGGCGCAGTTCCTGCACCTCGTCATCGGCGAACTTCGGCAGGATCGGCGCGCGCTTGTAGGCCATGAAGGCGCAGCGGCGGGCGATCTCGACGGTATTCTCGACCGCCTCGGGCAGATCGGCAAAGAGCGTCGCCATCTCCTGCGGCGATTTTAGGTAATGCTGCGCGGTCAGGCGGCGGCGGCCCTGCTGCTGATCGACATAGGCGCCCTCGGCGATGCAGATCAGCGCATCATGCGCCTCGTACATGTCGGAGCTGGGGAAATAGACATCGTTGGTGGCCACCAGCGGCAGGCCCTTGGCATAGGCCATCTCGACATGGCCGCGTTCCGTCAGGCGCTCGGCCTCGGGCGCGCCACCCTCGCCCGGGTGGCGTTGCAGCTCGATATAAAGCCGGTCGGGGAACATGCCCGCCAGCTGGTCCACCAACGTCTCGGCCGCCGGGCGCTGACCCTGCTGCAAAAGCCGCCCCACCGGCCCGTCGGGCCCGCCGCTGAGACAGATCAGCCCTTCGGAATGGGCGGCAAGCTCGTCCAGCGTGACCTGCGGCAGCTGCCCGCCCTTGTCGATGTAAAGGCAGCTGTTGAGCTTCATCAGGTTCTCGTACCCCGCCTCGGACTGGGCCAGCAGAACGATCCCGGCAGGCGGCTTCGGCTTTTCCCCCGGCATCGGCGTGACATAGGCCAGCGAGACCTGGCAGCCGATGATCGGCTGGATGCCCGCGCCGCTGGCCGAAACCGAGAATTCCAGCGCAGCAAACAGGTTGTTGGTATCGGTGACCGCCACCGCCGGCATGCCCATCTTCTCGCAAAGCGCGGGCAGTTTCTTGAGCCGGATCGCGCCTTCGAGAAGCGAGTATTCGGTATGCAGGCGGAGGTGGATGAATCGGGGGTTACTGCTCATGCCAGAGACGATAGGCGATCCGGATCAGGGGCGCCACGGGGGATGTGACGACCCCGGCGAAAACCCCGATTGCGGGACGCCCGGGAATAGCTTAGCGAGATGGCAACCAGGCTCTTTTCCCCCGAGTCGCCCTTGGACCTGTTCCTGACCTTTGCCCTTGTGGGCTTTACCGCGCAGCTTGCAGACAGTGCCCTGGGCATGGGGTTCGGTGTCATCTCGGCCTCGGTCCTTTTGGCCCAAGGTGTGCCGCCGCCGCTGGTGTCCGCCAGTGTCAACGCGGCCAAGGTGCCGACCGGCATCGTGGCGGGGATTTCCCATGCGCTCAACGGCAATATCGACAAGGCGCTGTTTGGGCGCCTGGCGCTGGCCGGGGCCGCGGGGGGTATCATCGGCGCGCTGATTCTGGGCGAGCTGAAACGGCCGGTGCTGACGGTGATCATCGGCGGATACCTCTTGCTGATCGGCGGGCTGATCCTGTGGCGCGGGCTGTCTGGGCGGGCGCCGCGCCTGTTGGCGACCGGACGGATCTCGGCGCTGGGCGCCACCGGCGGGCTGATCGAGGGGATCGGCGGCAGCTGGGGGCCGGTGGTGACCAGCGGGCTGATCGGCGCGGGCCACGAGCCGCGCCGCGCCATCGGATCCTCGGCGCTGGCCGAACTGGTGGTGAGCCTGACGGTGTTCCTGGCGCTGATGGCCGGGTACCATCTGGGCCGGTGGGGCACCGGGCGCGACCTGCACGAGGTGTTGCTGCCCGTGGCTGGACTGGTGGCCGGCGGCGTGCCTGCGGCGCTGGTGGGCGGCCGGCTGGCGCCATCGCGCCGCGGCGGCCCCTGACGTTGGCGGTGGGATTGCTGGCGATCGGGATCGGCCTGCAACGGCTGGCCTCGCTGCTCTGAGGCGACAGGACGGGCCACAGACTACCACCCGTTCGCCAAAAGGCCGCTTGCGATTATTCGTTAAAACCTGAAGGTCTTTCAAACCCACGTCCGGGCCGCAGGGGCAGACCGTTGATTCAGTTGGAGTATTTTTCAGGCATCTTTTCAAACCCGCCACGGACAACGCAAAAATGTTGCAGCGCAGAATGAGTTTTTCTTGCCAGATGGCCGCTCGCGTTTCTAACCTTTTGCCATAACACAGCCCGCCTCTTCTTCTACGTCGCATCGAAGGAGGGCACCGATGGGCCAACAGGGTAAGGCGACGGGTTTCACAGTATGAAGATCACGTTTCTTCTGAACGGAGAGACAGTGGAGCTGGTGGAGGCCGACCCCACCGCGACGCTGCTCGACTGGCTGCGCGAGGATCGCGGTCTGACCGGCACCAAGGAAGGCTGCAACGAGGGCGATTGCGGCGCCTGCACCGTGGCCGTCAGCGATGCCGATGGCACCCGCGCCCTGAACGCCTGCATCCTGTTCTTGCCGCAGCTTCACGGCAAGGCGGTGCGCACGGTCGAGGGGCTGGGCGGCAGCCATCCGGTGCAACAGGCCATGGTGACCCATCACGGCAGCCAGTGCGGCTTCTGCACGCCGGGCTTCGTGATGTCGATGGTCGCGGGCCATGCCGAGGGCGCCACCGACCACGACACCCAACTGGCCGGCAATCTCTGCCGCTGCACTGGCTATGCCCCGATCATCCGTGCCGCCCGCGCGGTCGAAAGCGCGCCGAAACCCGACTGGCTCGCCACCGATCGCGCCTTCATTTCGCCGGAAATACTCCGGGGGGAGGCCGCAGGCCGGGGGGCAGAGCCCCCCTCTTCCAGTGCGCCAGTTGCCCAAGAGGCAATGGCGGGTGGGGCAAAGCCCCCCTCTTCCCCAGCATCCTCCGATGAACTCGCGGCACTCTATGCCGCCCACCCCGACGCCACGCTGGTCGCCGGGGCGACCGATGTGGGCCTCTGGGTCACCAAGCAGTTGCGCGGCCTGCCCAAGGTCATTTTCCTTTCCGGCTGCGCCGATCTGAAGGAGATCGAGGTCACCGATACCCAAGTGCGCCTCGGTGCCATGGTCGACATGAACCGGATGCGCGACACTGTCGCCCCCCTGCACCCGTCCTATGGCGAAATGATCCGCCGCTATGCCAGCGTACAGGTGCGCAATGCCGCCACTGTCGGCGGCAACATCGCCAATGGCTCGCCCATCGGTGACAACCCGCCCGCGCTGATCGCGCTGGGGGCCACCCTGCAACTGCGCCGGGGCGATACCCGCCGCGACCTGCCGCTCGAGGCGTTCTTCCTCGACTATGGCAAGCAGGACCGCGCGCCTGGCGAGTTTGTCGAGGCGGTGAGTTTTCCGCGCCAGCCCGACCGGCTGAAATGCTACAAGCTGTCGAAGCGTTTCGATCAGGATATCTCGGCCGTCTGCGGCTGTTTCAACATCACGGTCGAGGGCGGCAGCGTCACCGCCGCCCGCATCGCCTTTGGCGGTATGGCGGGCATCCCGAAACGCGCCCGCGCGGTCGAGGCGGCGCTGACCGGACAGCCCTGGACACAAGAGGTTGTTAACGCGGCCCTGCCAGAGTTCGAGTCCGATTTCACCCCGATGTCGGACATGCGCGCCTCGGCCGCTTACCGGATGGAGACCGCCAAGGCGATGCTGCGCCGCTATTTCGCCGAGGATCAGGGCCTGTTGGCCAATGTGCTGGAGGTACGGGCATGAGCGTCGCCAAACCCCTGCCGCATGACGCGGCGCCGCTGCATGTGGCAGGCACTGCCCGTTATGTCGATGACATCCCCACCCCGCGCGACACGCTGCATCTGGCCTTTGGCCTGAGCACGATTGCCAAGGGGCGGATCACCGCGATGAACCTCGAAGAGGTGAAGCGCGCGCCCGGCGTGGTCCGGGTGATGGTGGCCGATGACCTGCCCTTTGCCAATGACGTCTCGCCCTCGGCCCATGACGAGCCGCTTTTGTCGGACGGCACCGTTCACTATGTGGGCCAGCCGCTGTTCGTGGTGGTGGCCACCAGCCACCTGGCCGCGCGCAAGGCGGTACGGCGGGCGCGGATCGACTATGCCGAGGAACCCGCGATCCTGACCATCGAACAGGCGTTGGCGGCCGACAGCCGCTTCGAGGACGGGCCGCGCATCTACGAGAAAGGCGATGCCGAGGCGGCGATTGCCGGGGCGGCCCATGTCATCGAAGGCACGTTCGAGCTGGGCGGGCAGGAGCATTTCTATCTCGAAGGTCAGGCCGCGCTGGCCCTGCCTGGCGAGGGCGGCGACATGCTGGTGCACAGTTCCACCCAGCACCCGACCGAGATCCAGCACAAGGTGGCCGAGGCCTTGGGCGTGCCGATGCACGCCGTCCGGGTCGAGACCCGCCGCATGGGCGGCGGCTTTGGCGGCAAGGAAAGCCAGGGCAACGCGCTGGCGGTGGCCTGCGCCGTGGCGGCGCGCGCCACCGGGCGCGCCTGCAAGATGCGCTATGACCGCGACGACGACATGGTGATCACCGGCAAGCGCCATGCTTTTCGCATCGCCTATCGCGCCGGATTCGACACCGAGGGCCGGATTCAGGGCGTCTCCTTCCTGCATCACGCGATCTGCGGCTGGGCGCAGGACCTGTCGCTGCCGGTGGCAGACCGGGCGATGCTGCATGCGGATAATGCCTATCTACTGCCCAATGCGCGGATCGAAAGCCACCGGCTGAAGACCAATACCCAATCCGCCACCGCCTATCGCGGCTTTGGCGGGCCGCAGGGGATGGTCGGGATCGAGCGGGTCATGGATCATGCCGCGCATGTGCTGGGGATCGACCCGGTCGAGTTGAGGCAGCGCAATTACTATGCGGCGCCAGAGGGGGGCTCTGCCCCCCGGCCTTCGGCCTCCCCCCGGAGTATTTCCAGCGGAATGAAGGAGAATACCACGCCCTATGGGCAGGTGGTCGAGGATTTCGAGCTGCACGGGATGACCGAGGCGCTGCTGGCGTCTTCGGACTACGCCGCGCGAAAGGCAGCGGTGGCGGCGTGGAACGCGGCCAATCCGATCGTCAAGCGGGGCATCGCCTTTTCGCCGGTGAAATTCGGGATTTCGTTCACCCTGACCCATCTGAACCAGGCGGGCGCGCTGGTGCATGTCTATCAGGATGGCTCCGTGCATCTGAACCATGGCGGCACCGAGATGGGCCAGGGCCTGTTCCAGAAAGTGGCGCAGGTGGCGGCAAGCCGGTTCGGCATTCCGCTGGAGATGGTCAAGATCACCGCCACCGATACAGCCAAGGTGCCCAATACTTCGGCCACGGCGGCCTCGTCGGGGTCGGACCTGAATGGCATGGCGGTCAAGGCCGCCTGCGACACCATCCGCGACCGGATGGCGGCCTCTCTGGCCGAGCGGCATCAGGCGGAGGTCGCCTCGGTCCGGTTCGGGAATGGGCAGGTCGAGGTGGGCGAGGCGCGCTACAGCTTTGCCGAAGCGGCGGCGCTGGCCTATCAGGGGCGGATCAGCCTGTCGGCGACCGGGTTCTACAAGACGCCCAAGATCGAATGGGACCGGATCCAGGGACGCGGGCGGCCGTTTTACTACTTTGCCTATGGCGCCTCGGTGACCGAGGTGGCGGTGGACACGCTGACCGGCGAATACCGCATCCTGCGCGCGGACATCCTGCATGATGCCGGTGCCTCGCTGAACCCCGATCTGGATATCGGCCAGGTCGAGGGCGGCTATGTGCAGGGTGCGGGCTGGCTGACCACCGAGGAGCTGGTCTGGGACGATCACGGACGGCTGAGGACGCATGCGCCTTCGACCTACAAGATCCCGGCCTGTTCGGACCGGCCCGAGGTGTTCAACGTGGCGCTATGGGACGGGCAGAACCGTGAGGACACGATCTACCGGTCGAAGGCCGTGGGCGAGCCGCCGTTCATGCTGGGCATCTCGGCCTGGCTGGCTTTGTCTGATGCTGTGGCGTCCTGTGGCGATGCCTATCCGGCGCTGAACGCGCCGGCGACGGCGGAGGAGGTCTGGAAAGGCATCCGGAGGCATGGCGATGGCATTTGATCTGGAGGGGCTGCGCGCGGCGGTGGCCGACCATGGGGTGGTGACCCGGGTGGTGATCGCGGCGATCAGGGGATCGTCCCCGCGCGAGGTGGGCGCGGCGATGCTTGTCTGGAAGAACGGCCAGTCTGGCACTATCGGCGGCGGTGCCTTGGAGTTTCAGGCGGCAGAGGCGGCGCGGGCCGGGCGGCTGGGGCTGAGCCGGCATGCGCTGGGGCCGGAGCTGGGCCAGTGCTGCGGCGGGGCGGTGACGCTGTTGACGGAAGTCTGGGATGCGGCGCGGCTGGAGGCGATTGACGGCGAGGTTGTCGCGCGGGCGGCGAGCGGCGCGGCACCTGCCCCGCTGGCGGTCAAGCGCCTGCTGGCGCGGGCGCGCGGACAGGGAGTACTCCCCGAGGCGCAGCTGGTCGGCGACTGGATGGTCGAGCCTGTGTTGAGACCGGCGCGGCAGCTCTGGATCTGGGGCGCGGGCCATGTGGGCCGCGCGCTGGTCGATGTGCTGTCGCCGCTGCCCGAGATCGCCATCACCTGGGTCGATACCGGGGTGGAGCGGTTTCCCGAATCCATCCCTGCCGGGGTGACGCCGCTACCCGCGGCGCGGCCCGCCGATCTGGTTGCCTATGCGCCGCGCACGGCCGAGCACCTGATCCTGACCTATTCGCATGAATTGGACCTGGAACTGTGCAACCGGTTGCTGCGGCACGATTTTGCCTTTGCCGGGCTGATTGGCTCGGCTACCAAATGGGCGCGATTCCGGTCGCGGCTGGCCGCTCTTGGTCACACGCCGCAGCAGATCGATCGCATCACCTGTCCCATCGGCGATCCCGCCCTGGGCAAACATCCCGCCAGCATCGCCATTGGCGTTGCCGCCCGGCTGCTGAGCCCGGCGCATAGCGAAACGACAAGGAAGGAGCTGAGCGCGTGAGCACACCACTTCTGAGCATCAAGGGGCTGACCAAGGCCTATCCCGGCGTGGTCGCCAACGACAATGTCAGTTTCGACATTGGCGAGGGCGAGGTGCATGCCCTCTTGGGCGAGAACGGCGCGGGCAAGTCCACGCTGGTCAAGATGATCTATGGGCTGGTCAAGCCCGACAGCGGCACCATGTCCCTGCGCGGCGCGCCCTATGCGCCGCCCGAGCCGCGCGCGGCGCGGGCTGACGGGATTGCCATGGTGTTCCAGCATTTCTCGCTGTTCGACGCGCTGAACGTGGCCGAGAACATCGCGCTGGGGATGGAGAACCCGCCCGCGATGGGCGATCTGGCCGCGCGCATCCGCGAGGTTAGCGAGACCTATGGCCTGCCTCTGGATCCGTTCCGCACCGTCGGTGATCTGAGCGCGGGCGAGCGGCAGCGGGTCGAGATCATCCGCTGCCTGTTGCAGGACCCCAAGCTGTTGATCATGGACGAGCCGACCAGCGTGCTGACGCCGCAGGAGGTGGAGATCCTGTTCCAGACGCTGCAAAAGCTGCGCTCCGAAGGGACGTCGATCCTCTATATCAGCCACAAGCTGGAGGAGATCCGCACACTTTGCGATCATGCCACCATCCTGCGGCTGGGCAAGAACGTGGGCGAATGCACCCCGGCCGACACCTCGGCCCGGGACATGGCCGAGATGATGGTGGGCACGGCGCTGAAGACGCCGGAACGGTCGGGCCGGGAGTTCGGCGAGATCGCGCTGGATATCTCGGGCCTGTCGGTGCCCTCGCCCAGCGAATTCGGCACCTCGCTGAAGAATGTGCATATGACGGTGCGCAAGGGCGAGGTTCTGGGCATCGGCGGGGTTGCGGGCAACGGGCAGGACGAACTCTTGGCCGTCTTGTCGGGCGAGATCCTGACGGCGGCGGACGCGGTCAAGAAGGATGGCCAGCCGGTGGGCCGGATGGGTCCGACGGCGCGGCGGCGGCTGGGCCTGCTGACGGCGCCCGAAGAACGGCTGGGCCATGCAGCGGCGCCCAACATGAGCCTTACGGAAAACGCGCTGCTCACCGGATCGGTGCGCGAGGGGCTGGAAAGCAACGGGTTCCTGAAATGGGCCGAAACGCAGGCGTTCGCCGAGCGGATCATCAAGGAATTCGACGTGCGCACGCCGGGGCCGGAAAACGCGGCGCGGTCGCTGTCGGGCGGCAACCTGCAAAAATTCGTCATCGGGCGCGAGGTGTTGCAGAACCCTGACGTGCTGGTGGTGAACCAGCCCACCTGGGGCGTGGATGCATCGGCGGCGGCCGCGATCCGGCAGGCGCTGCTGGATCTGGCGGCCAAGGGCACGGCGGTGGTCTGCATCAGCCAGGACCTGGACGAGCTGATGGAGATCTCGGACACGTTCGCGGCGCTGAACGAGGGGCGGCTGAGCGCACCGCGCACCACCACCGGGCTGACCGTGGACGAGATCGGCCTGATGATGGGCGGCGCCCACGGGATGGAGGTGGCGCATGTCTGACCTCATCCTGAAACAGACTGACAACAAGAACACCGTGATTGGGGGGACGCGCGGATGATCGTTCTGGAGAAACGGCCGCAGCCTTCGCGGGCCTGGTCGATGGCGACGCCGCTGGTGGCGGTGCTGGCCACCATGTTTTTCGGCGGGCTGCTGTTTGCGGCGCTGGGCAAGAACCCGGTCGAGGCGATCGGCACCATCTTTTGGGAGCCGCTGTTCGGGGAATATGCGTTCTACTATCGTCCGCAACTGTTGGTGAAAGGGGCGCCGCTGGTGCTGATCGCCATCGGCCTTTCCCTGGGGTTCCGCGCGGGCATCTGGAACATCGGGGCCGAGGGGCAGTACATCATGGGCGCCATCGTGGGCGCCGGTGTGGGGCTGGCCTTTTACCCGATGGAGGCGTTCTACATCTTTCCGTTGATGGTGATCGCGGGGGCACTGGGCGGATGGGCATGGGCCATGGTGCCCGCCTTCCTCAAGGTGCGGTTCGGCACCAACGAGATCCTGGTGTCGCTGATGATGGTCTATGTGGCCGAGCAGCTCTTGGCCTCGATGTCGCTTGGGTTGTTGAAGAACCCCGAAGGCTTCGGCTTTCCCGGTTCGCGCAACCTGCAATCCTATGCCAGCGCACATAATGCCGAGCTGATCGAAGGAACGGGGATGCATTGGGGCGTGGTGGCGGCGCTGATCGCGGTGATCTTTGCCTATGTTCTCTTGAACCGGCACATGACCGGGTTCCACATCCGCCTGACCGGCGAGGCGCCGCGCGCGGCGCGGTTTGCCGGGGTGAAACCAGCCCGGCTGATCCTGTTCTGCCTAGGCGTCTCGGGCGCGCTGGCGGGGCTGGCGGGGCTGTTCGAGGTCTCGGGCCCATCGGGCCAGATCAGCATCGATTTTAACGTGGGCTATGGCTTTACCGCGATCATCGTGGCCTTTCTGGGCCGGTTGCATCCGGTGGGCATCCTGCTGGCCGGAGGGCTGATGGCGCTGACCTATATCGGTGGCGAGATCGCACAGGGCAGCCTGGGCCTGCCTGCCGCCGCGATCCAGGTGTTCCAGGGGATGCTGCTCTTTTTCCTGCTGGCGCTGGATCTGTTGACCAACTACCGCATCCGTGCGGCCCGCAAAGAGGTGGCGTGAACCATGGACCTGTCTGCAATCAATCCCGTCCTTCTGGTGGCCTCTCTCATGGTCGCCGCAACCCCCCTCTTGCTGGCTGCAATCGGTGAATTGGTGGTGGAGCGCGCGGGCGTTCTGAACCTGGGCGTCGAGGGGATGATGATCGTCGGTGCGATCAGCGGTTTTGCCATCGCGGTCGAAACCGGCTCGCCCTGGCTTGGGTTCATCGGCGCCGCTATCGGCGGCGCGATCCTGTCGCTCTTGTTCGTGGTGCTGACCCAGGTGGCGCTGGCCAATCAGGTGGCGAGCGGTCTGGCGCTGACGCTGTTCGGTCTGGGGCTGAGCGCGTTGATGGGCCAGTCCTATGTCGGGATCAAGCCACCCGCGATGGGCAAGCTCGACATTCCGGTGCTGAGCGATCTGCCGGTCGTGGGGCCGATCCTGTTCAGCCATGATCTGGTCCTGTACCTGGGCATCGCGCTGACGGGTGCGGTCTGGTGGATGCTGAAGTACAGCCGCGCGGGCCTGATCCTGCGCGCGGTGGGCGAGAATCACGACGCCGCCCATGCGCTGGGTTACAAGGTGATCCGCATCCGGGTCATGGCGATCATGTTCGGTGGCGCCTGTGCCGGGCTGGGCGGGGCCTATATCAGCCTCATTCGCGTGCCGCAGTGGACCGAGGGCATGACCGCCGGTGTCGGCTGGATCGCGCTGGCGCTGGTGGTGTTCGCAAGCTGGAAGCCCTGGCGGGCGCTGCTTGGTGCCTATCTCTTTGGCGGCGTCACGGTCGTTCAGCTTAATCTGCAAGCAGCGGGCGTTGCCATTCCGGTCGAGTATCTGGCAATGTCGCCCTACATCATCACCATCCTTGTTCTTGTCATCCTTTCGGCGGACAAGAGCAGCGCACCGGCCTCGCTGGGCCGCACCTTCCACGCCTCTCACTGACGAGAGCAAACTAACAACCAAACAGGGGAGTTCCTAAATGAAATTCACGTCTCTTCTCGCAACCGCCGCGATGGCGCTGGGTCTGGCGACCGGCGCGATGGCGCAGGACAAGACCAAGGTCGGTTTTGTCTATGTCGGCCCCGTGGGCGACGGCGGCTGGACCTATGAGCATAACAAGGGCCGTCTGGCCGTCGAGGAGCATTTCGGCGACAAGGTCGAGACCGTCTTCGTCGAAAGCGTGCCCGAGGGCCCGGATGCCGAGCGGGTGATGACCCAGATGGCGCTGGAAGGCGCCGACCTGATCTTTACCACCTCGTTTGGCTACATGGATCCGACGATCAACGTGGCCAAGAAGTTCCCGAAGGTGAAGTTCGAGCATGCCACCGGCTACAAGACCGCGCCAAACGTGTCGGTCTATTCGGCCCGTTTCTATGAGGGCCGCGCCGTGCAGGGCACCATTGCCGGGCGCATGACCAAGTCGAACGTGGTGGGCTATATCGGCTCTTACCCGATCCCCGAAGTGATCCGGGGCATCAACTCGGCCTTTATCCACGCCCGCAAGGTGAACCCGGACGTTCAGTTCAAGATCGTCTGGGCCTATACCTGGTTCGACCCGGCGAAAGAGGCCGATGCGGCCAAGGTGCTGATCGAACAGGGTGCCGACGTGATCCTGCAACACACCGATTCGACCGCACCGCAGGCCGCCGCGCAGGCCGCAGGCAACGTCATCACCTTTGGCCAGGCCTCGGACATGAGCGAATATGCCCCGATGCCGCGCGTCAGCTCGATCATCGACAACTGGGCGCCCTACTATATCGCGCGCACCCAGGCGGTGATGGACGGCAGCTGGGCCACCGTGAACACCTGGGACGGCATCGGCGCCGGAATGGTGGGCATCGGCGAGATCTCGGACGCAGTTCCGGCCGAGGTGAAGGCCGAGGCGCTGGCGCTGAAGGACGCGATCGCAAGCGGCTCCTACCACCCGTTCACCGGCCCGCTGAAGAAGCAGGACGGTTCGGACTGGCTGGCCGAGGGCGAAACCGCCGATGACGGCACGCTGGCGGGCATGAACTTCTATGTCGAAGGTATCGAAGGCGATATCCCGAACTGATCCCCGGTCTGAAACCTGGATCCAAGGCCCCGCTTCGGCGGGGCCTTTTTCACTTCGCCCACGCCTCTGGACCGGGGCGAATCGGCGGAGTTTGGCCTATGCGTGCAACGGGGTTCGGTATTCCCGCATAGGATGCTGACTGGCCATCATGTATCCTGTTCCTGCCCCGCACGTATTTTCAGGGGCGGCACTTTTCATCAAGGAGACTGACATGGCACGTTTTGTTGTCGATACTGGCGATCTGGAAATGGACCGGAACTCGGAGCTGGAGCTTCAGGCGGACATCCAGAAGATGGTTCTGGGCCATATCGCCCGCACCGGGTTCGAGAAACCCTGGGTCACCAAGTTCCCGCGCGAATGGTACGGGATCATCCTGCATCCCGAACTGGGCCCGCTGCTGGAGCGGGAAAAGGAACTGGGCGGCATGCTCGCCCGTATGGGGTGATCACGATGTCCGCCCCGGACAAGACCTGCCCGAGCGCGCGCTGCGCGCCGGGCAACCAGCTGTTGGGTGTCAAGGGGTCGGACGGGCATCTGCGCCATCTGCGCAGTTCGATGACCATCGACGCGGATTTTGTCGAGACCGCCTCTGCCCGTGGCAAGCCCGAGGCGCGCATGCGCTTCTCCTCCCCCTGTGCGACCTCGGGCTGCGCGCAATGGACCGGCAGCCGCTGCGGCGTGATCGACCATGTGCTGGAACATCTGGACCAGGCCCGGGTGCCGCTGGCGGACCATCTGCCCCCCTGCCCGATCCGCGCCAGCTGCCGCTGGTTCGACCAGACCGGCGAGACCGCCTGTCGCGCGTGCAGCATGGTGATCACCGACCAGTCGGCCATTGCCGCCGAATAGGAAAGGGGCCGGAAACGGCCCCTTTCATTGTGCTTGTGTCGGATCAGTGCCCGCCGCTGAGCACCAGCGTCTTGACCGGCATCAGCAGCGTCTGGATACGCAGCAGGATCGCATGCACCAGCCCCACGGTGTCGACCACATGCAGGAACAGCCAGCGGCCGGTGCTGAGGTCTTCGTTCTGCAAGATGTCGTGGTTGTTGGTATAGGCATTGGCCAGACAGTTCGAGCCCGCGGGGATGCCATCGGCCTGACCGGGATAGACCGGCTCCATATACACGGTCACGGTGCCCGGGCGGGCGTTGTCCTGCGGGTCGACCAGCAGGTCGGTCGGCCGGATCTGGCCCGAGGGGACCACATCCTGAATACCGACGACCACCATCGGAATCACGGTAAAGGGTTTCGACAGGCAGGTCATTTCCGCATACATGCCGGGCTTGATCACCCCCGCCGCGATCTGGTGGAACCCGGCGACGTAGCGGTGCTGGTCCACGAAATCTTCGGGAACGAGAATACCGGCGGGGCGCAGGATCGGGTTGATGTAGTCGCCGACCTGAAGACCGAACTGTTCCACCGTGCCCGCGACCCCGGCATGGACGCTGGTCTTGGCCAGTTCGGTTTCGGCCTGTTCCAGCGCCGCCTGGGCGCTGGCCCGCTGTGCTGGGATCAGCACGCGGATCTGTTCCTCGACTGCCTGCTGCTGGGCGCGGGCGGCGGCAAGTTCGCCCTCGCGGATGCCGACCTCGTTGGTGAAGCGGTCCAGTTCGGCCTGACGGGCCGCGCTGGAACCGCGATTGATCAGCTCCTGTTCGCGGGCCAGATCCTCTTGCGACTGGTTCAGCGCCGCTTCAGCGCGGGTCACGCTGCCCAGTGCCGCGGCCAGGTTCGCCTCGGCCACGACCAGCGAGGCCTCGACCTCTTCGACCCGGCGTTCGGCGGTTTCGACTGCGGCACGCTGGCTGGCGTCGTCGAGCCGGAACAGCAACTCGCCCGCCGCGACCTGCTGGTTATTGGCCACATGCACCTCGGACACCCGGCCGCCGGTTTCCGGCAGGATGGTGACGGTGCGGAAGAAGGAGCGCACGTTCGAGGTCGCGGGGTGATAGAAGAACACCAGCGTGATCAGCGAGATGGTGAGCATGGCGCAGAGCGTGATGCCATGGCGCAGCTCGTACCACATGGTGAAAAAGGTGATCTCGTGCCCCCAGCGCTTGCCCTGACGGTAGCGGCGGTAGAGGTAGTCGGGCACGATGGTGACCAGCGAACAGATCAGAAGCTCAAACATCGCGGGGCGCCTCCGGTTCGACCGGCGCGGCGGGCGGTGGTGCGTCGGATGGAGCGGACATCCGGCTGAGGATACCGCTGAGCGAGCCTGCCATCGACTGGAGCGGGGTCAGGAAATCCGGCATCCGGAAGGCGGCAAGCAGCAGGGCGGCCACCCAGAAGATATTGTTATGGGTAAAGAGCGCGATCAGCGCAAGAATGCCGATCACCTGGAACTGGGTGTGATTGCCGTGATGGGCCATGCGTTCCGGCAGGGCGTGCAGCGTGAAGTACATCGCGCCGATGAACACGATGAGCGCTATGGTAAAGGTCGCAACCCCGATGAACAGCGGGTCGCTGCCATCGGCCCCAGGCAGATAGCCGGGCAAATGCGCCGTGGCCATAGGATGCATTTCAGATGTGTTCATTCCCTCTTCCTGTCCATGCCTTTGATTTCCCGCCCGACTATGCGGTCCAGCGGGTTTTCAGGCAAGTCGCTGCGCGTGCCTGTTTGCCCTTTTCGGCCAGCGCGGGGCATGTCATGGTCTGCGGCATGACACGTATTCTGACCACACTCGATGGCACCGACGCGCGTGGATTTGCCTTTGGCACCATGCAGTTCGGGGGCCGTGCCGACGCGGCGGCAAGCCGCCAGATGTACGAGGCCTGCCGGGCGGCGGGCATCACCCATTTCGATACTGCGCATGTCTATACCGGCGGACAGTCCGAGACCCTGCTGGGCGCGATGATCGCGGCCGAGCGCGAGCGGCTCTTGATCGCCACCAAGGTAGGGAACACTGGCGGCGCAGGAGCCGCCAACATGCGGGCGCAGCTTGATGTTTCCTTGTCGCGGCTGGGGCTCGACATGGTCGATGCACTGTATCTGCACCGGTTCGACCCCGAGACCGACCTGAACGAGACGATGGAATGCTTCGCGCGGCTGCGCGACGAGGGGAAGATCCGCTATGTCGGCCTGTCGAATTTCGCCGCCTGGCAGGTGATGAAGGCGGTTTCCATTGCGGCGCGGTTCGATCTGACGATCGACCTGATGCAGCCGATGTACAACCTGGTCAAACGTCAGGCCGAGGTCGAGATCCTGCCGATGTGCGCCGATCAGGAGATCAATGTAGCGGCCTATTCGCCACTGGGCGGCGGCCTGTTGACCGGCAAGTATTCAGGCGGCGGTGCGGGAAGGCTGACCGAGGACGACAGCTATGCCAAACGCTACGGGCCGGACTGGATGCCGCGCACGGCCGAGGCGCTGATGCAGATCGGAACCGAACTGGGCGTCGACCCGGCGACGCTGGCGGTGGCCTGGGTCGCGGCCGGCCCGTTGAGCGCGCAGCCCATCATCTCGGCCCGCTCGGCCGAGCAGTTGCGCCCCTCGCTGGCGGCGATGACGTTTGAGATGTCGCCAGAGCTTTATGCGCGGCTCACGGCGCTGAGCCCGACGCCGCCCCCGGCGACCGACAGGATCGAGGAACAGGCATGATCGACTTTCTGGTAATCGGCGGCGGTATCGCCGGGCTGAGCGCGGGCGCGCGCCTGTCGGCGCATGGCAAGGTGACCGTGCTGGAGGCCGAAGAGGCGCTGGGGTACCACGCCTCGGGCCGTTCGGCGGCGCTGTTCGAGGCGGCCTATGGCAAGCCTGCGGTGGTGGCGCTGAACCGGGCCAGTGCCGACTATCACCACACCGCCAATGGCGGCTACCTGACCCCGCGCGGGCTGATGCTGTTGGGACGGTCGGATCAGGTGGCCGAATACAATGCGGATGTGGCCGACATGGACATGACGCCGATTTCGGTGGACGAGGCGCGCGCCATGGTGCCGATCCTGAACCCAGAGACGGTGGCGCTGGCCGCCCATCACCACGAGGCCTGGGATATCGACACCGACCGGCTGATGCAGGATTTCGCGCGTGTCATTCGCGCCAATGGCGGCGCGGTGCTGACCCGGCGGCGGGTAACCCGGATCTCGCGCGGCGCAGTCTGGCAGGCCGAGGCGGGTGACGTGTTCGAGGCGCGCAACATCGTCAACGCCGCCGGGGCCTGGGCCGATCAGGTGGCGGTGATGGCCGGGGTCTCGCCCATTGGATTGCAACCCTATCGCCGGTCCATGGCGCGGATCCCCGCGCCGGGCGACCATGACGTGAGCGGCTGGCCGATGCTGATGGGTGTCGGCGAGACCTGGTACGCCAAGCCCGATGCGGGCAAGCTGATCGTCTCGCCCGCCGATGCCGACCCGGTGGAGCCGCAGGACGCCTGGGCCGATGACATGGTGCTGGCCGAGGGGCTGGCGCGCTATCAGGAAATGGTGACCGAGGAGGTGACCCGGATGGACAGCAACTGGGCGGGCTTGCGCAGTTTTGCCCCCGACCGGGTGCTGGTGCTGGGGCCGGACCCGGATCAGCGCGATTTCATCTGGTGCGCGGGTCAGGGCGGCTATGGGTTCCAGACCTCGCCCGCCGCCTCGCAGCTGCTGTGCGATGTGGTGACAGGCGCCGCGCCCGAGATCGAGGCCGGGGTGGTGGCGCAGTTGCGGCCGGAGCGGCTGAGATGAGCCGCAAACCGCCCTCGGTCGCCAGTATCGCCACGCAGGGAGACGGCCCACGCATGGTGGCACCTGCCGCGGAACGCAATATGGCCGTGCTCTGCGATCTGCTGGAGCAGGTGGCCCCGCATAAGGGCCGCGCACTGGAACTGGCCAGCGGCACCGGCCAGCATGTCAGCGCCTTTGCCGCGTGGCTGCCGGGGCTCAGCTGGCAGCCGACCGAGGTGGACGCCCGGCGCCGCGCCAGTATCGACTCCTATTGTGCAGGCCTGGACAATGTCGCGCCAGTGCAGGAGCTGAACGCGACGCGCCCCGGCTGGGGCGCGGACTGGGCGGGGCAGGATCTGGTGGTTCTGATCAACCTGCTGCACCTGATTTCCGAGGGGGAGGCGGCGACCCTGATCGCCGAGGCCGCCACCGCGCTGGCGCCCGGCGGGAGGCTGGTGATCTATGGCCCGTTCATGCGGGCGGGCGAATTGACCAGCGCGGGCGACGCGCGGTTCCATGCCGCGCTGACGTCCGAAGATCCCGAGATCGGCTACAAGGACGATTTCGACACGATGGACCTGATGCAGGGCGCCGGGCTGGAGATGGCCGAGGTCGTCGAGATGCCCGCCAACAATCTGGCCCTGATCGCCGAAAAGCCACGCATCTGATCCAGATCAAGGCCGCTGTCGCCACCGCCCCTACATATGCCGACGAACAGATATTTAGGGGACATTCCAATGAGCTGGAACGACAAGCTGGCAGCCACCCGCGCGGGACTGCGCAATCTGCATGGGGCCATTCCTGACACTGCCCGCGCCTTTGGCGCCCTGGGCAAGACGGTGAAGGAAGGCGGCACGCTGGATTTCAAGACCAAGGAATTCGTGGCGCTTGGCATCTCGATCGCGTCGCGCTGCGAGCCCTGCATCTCGCTGCATGTCGAGGCGCTGGTCAAGGCCGGTGCCAGCCGCGAGGAATTGTCCGATGTGCTGGCGATGTCGATCCAGATGGGCGGCGGGCCGTCGATGATGTATGCCGCCAAGGCGCTGGAGTGTTTCGACGAACTGGTCGGGTAACGAGCGGTCCGGGGCGCGGACGAAGCGCGCGCTCCGCCGACTTTCTGTTCATTCGTAGATATTGCCACCCAGGTATTTGCCACCGTTGTCACAGCAGAAGGTGACGACGCGTTTGCCTGGGCCGATCTCTTGCGCCTGCTGTATGGCGGCAACCACGTTCAGGCCGGTCGATCCGCCGCCGAATACGCCTGTTTCGCGTGCCAGTTTGCGGCACATCTCGAACCCCTCCTCCTGGTCGATGGCGCGAATCTCTGACAGCCGCGTGCGGTCGAGAAAGGGCGGCTCAAAGCCGACACCCACCCCTTCGACCCGGTGCGCGCCACCCCTGCCGGTGGTGAGCAGAGGCGACTGCAACGGTTCAACCGCAACCACAAGCGGCCTGATTCCCGTCGCGGCCAGACCATCGGCCGCACCCATCAGCGCCGCCCCGGTGCCGACCGCCGAGACCAGGACATCGACCTGCCCGCGCAGCGCCTCCGCAATCTCGTGCCCCATCGGCGCGTACCCCGCGCGCACGTCGGGTGATCCGAACTGATCGGCATAATAGCTGCCCGGTTCCCCGGCCAGCGCAAGGGCCCGCGCCTTCATCCGCTGGATAAGGTCGGGCGTGATGCCCCGACCATGGCTCTCCTCGACCAGAACCTCGGCGCCGAAAGCCGCCATCGCCTGCCGCTTGCTGGCCGAGAAGGCATCGGAGAACACCGCCGTAAAGCGCAGCCCCAGCACCGCCGAGACAAAGGCCAGCGCGGTGCCGGTGCTGCCGCCGGTGTATTCGACCACCCGGTCACCCGGGTGCAGGTCGCCGCGCCGCATGGCACCGCCCAAGACCGATATCGCCATCCTGTCCTTGTAGGACCCGGTCGGGTTACCGCCTTCAAGCTTGATCCAGATCTCAGCGCCGCCTTCCGGCTCCAGCGCGCGGAGGCGGACCAGCGGTGTGTTGCCGACTGCCGTCAATGTGTCGTCACCACACATCCCGCTAACCATTCGACGTCAACAGGCAATCCCATTCGCGGCCGTCCGGGTCCGGGTCGCGATAAATGGCATTGTCGCCCTTGGTCCAGATCGAGCGGCCAAAGCTGCCCTCGTATCGTGAACCCGATCCGGTCGGCACCAGCACGCCGGTATCAATGCTGTCGCCGCGTTCGAAGCGGACGCTGGGCAGTTCGGTGGCATAGAAATAGGTCACGACCTCGTTGGCCGGATTGCCGCCGCAGGCCCAGAAGGCGATACCCGTAGCCTCCTCCAGCATCCATCGGGCCACCAGTTCACCTTCGCGCCGCAGGTAGCTGTCGGCGACGCAAGTGCGCAGGTCTTCGGCTTTCCAGCACTCGTCACGCCCCTTGATCCAGCCGCGCTGTTCGGCGCGCAAGGTCTGTCTTGCCTGCTCGGCGCCGGTGTCCAAGCTGTCGATCACGGCAAGCGCCGCGGCGTAGCGCCCTGCGACCAGCCGGTCGAGCCGGGCCAGATCGGCGTCCTGGCAGATCAGCGTTTCGGCGCTGCTCTGTGCCTTGGAACAGTCGAAGGAGGGGCCTTCCTGAGCGAACGCCGGGGCGGCCAGAAGAAGACAGGCGGTGAAACAGGCGCGCATGGCGTCTCTCCTGAGGGGTGAACTGAAGCTGATCATCAGTCTAGCACGCCACCGCCACAGGCCAAGACCGTCAGCGCCCGCCGCGCAGTTTGCGCAGGCCGGTGATGACGGTTTCGATCTGGGCCAGACCCGGATTGTCGCGCAGGTGGATGGCGCGGCAGGCAAGCCGCATCTCGGGCGCGCCGCGCACCGCGTGGAGCCGACCGCGCCGCAGCGGGCCGTTGACCATCGTGTCCGGGAAATACCCCACCCCGCCCCGCCGCATCAGATAGCGCAGCCCCATCGCCGCATTGCCCAGAACGATATGCTGACGGCTGCCGGGCGGCATCACCTGTTGCCAGAGCCGGTCGTATTCGGCGCAGAACTCCAGGTTGATGAAGAGCGGCATCTCGTCCGATCCAAGGGTCAGCGGCGCGTCGGAAACCAGCGTCAGCCGCTCATCGGGCAGGTCGGTTACCTCGATCCCCGGCTGCGTCGGGCGGTCATGCACCAACGCGAGGTCGACAAGACGTTCGGCCACCGCCGCGCCCATGTCGAGCGCGTGGTCATAGTTCAGGGTGAAGGGGACAACCCCCTGCTCCTGTTCCAGCCAGACCGCCATATCGACCAGGAGCGCATCCCAGAGCGACAGTTGCGCGCCCAGCCGCAAGGCGCCGCGCGCGCCGGGGCCAGCGGCCATCTCGGCGGTGACAAAGCTCCAGGTCCGCGACATCTGTTCGGCATGGGGGCGAAAGCGCTGGCCCGCGAGGCTGAGCCTCGTGCCTGCGGGCCCGCGCTCAAACAGCGCGACGCCAAGCGCGGTTTCCAGCGCCTTGATGCGGGCGCTGACCGCGGTCTGGGTGACGTTGAGCGCGCGGGCGGCGGCGTGGAAACTGCCGGTCTCGGCAATGGCGAGGAAAGTCTCTAACGCGGCGATCTGCATGAGTGAAATATTTTTCATATCAATCTGAGCAAATCAATTCGTTTTCCTGCTCAGATCCGCTTTGCTACCTTTACCCCAAGCAGACACGAAGGGAATGCGCCATGCTGGACAAGTCACAAAAGCCCACCTGGACCAGTTTCGAAGAAGCCACCCAGGCCGATTGGGACGCGGTGATGGAATATGAAGAGGCCTATAACGCCGCCCTGCCCGAGCGGATACTGGATGCGATCCGCTCGTTGGACGAGGCCTGGACCCCCTACCCGATCAACCGCTATCAGCACTCGCTTCAGGCCGCGACGCGCGCCCATGCCGATGGCGCCGAGGACGAGATCGTGGTGGCGGCGCTGGTGCATGATGTGGGCGATATCCTGTCGCCCTACAATCACGGCGAACTGGCTGCGGCGATGATGAAACCCTATGTCAGCGAGAAATGTCACTGGATCCTGCAACATCACTGCGTGTTCCAGGGATATTACTACAACCACTACTGGGGCGGCGACCGCAACGCGCGCGACAAGTATCGCGACAGCCCCTATTGGGAGGATGCGCGTTACTTTTGCCATGAATACGACCAATGCGCCTTTGACCCGGACTATCCGACCAAACCGCTGGAATTCTTCGAGCCGATCCTGCGGCGGGTGCTGTCGCGCGGCGGCGGTCACATGGAGTTGAACGAGACTGCCGCCGACTGAGGCGACGGAAAACCGCTCCCCTGCCGTTAAGAAACCGGAAAACCGGCAGGGAGCGCGTTCATGAAAACCGCGATACTGGTGGCCGCGATGGCGATGGCTGCGGTCCTGGAACACCTGAAGCTGGAGGGATCCGGCCTGTTCTGAGCGTCGCCACGCGCAGCGTGGCGCCCGGCCCAACCGGGGGTCGCGCATCTGTGATGCGCGGCCGCCGGGCGGGAGCGCCCCTGCGGCGAAATGGCCCAACGGAAATCGGCCCGCCCTGCGTTCAGTCTCCAGGTGCATGTCTCAAGGAGATTCCAGAATGCGACTGCTTGTCTTGTCTTCCGCCTTTGCCCTGACCGCAACGGCAACCCTGGCCCAGGGCGTCCCCGGCGCCCATTTCATCGAGAACTGGGACATGGATGGCGACGGCCGGATCACGCCCGCCGAAATCAGCGAGAAACGCGCAGAGATCTTTACCATGTTCGATCAGGACGAGAACGGCCTGCTGGACGCGGCCGAATACGATCTCTTCGACGAAACCCGCCGCGCCGATATGGAGGCCAGTGGCGGCGGGCTGAAAGGGCCGATGGCCATTGTCGACAAGGCGATGGATCGCGGCTTCAACGATGGTGATGGCGACGGCACGGTCTCGGCAGATGAATTTGCCGCGCGGGACGTGGAGTTTTTCAAGATGCTTGATCGCGACGGCGACGGCGCCATCGCCCCGGCCGATTTCAAGCGCGGCGGCTAGGCAGGATCGCGCCCCCGGCAACGGCGCCGGGCCCAACGGGCGGGAGCGCCCGCTCAGCCGCCTTCGGGGCGGTGCGCGAAAAAGCGGGTCAGGATGAAGAGCGCGCCCGCCAGCAGGGCGGGCAGCACGAAGATCTTGAACACGAACACCGCCAGAAGCGCCACGTAGCTGCCGACCAGGTCATCGGCGCGGGTCCAGAGGTTTTGCGCCAGGTCCTGGTAGCGCCCCGCCTCTCCCAATGTGTCGCGCATCGTGTCCCACCAGCCGCCTGCCTGTTCCGGCACCGGCGCGCCGACCGAGGCGGTGATTTCGGCGATAATGGCCTGATGCCGCTCCAGCACATCTGCCGTCAGCCAGTCCGCCAGCCAGGCCGACATCACGAAGGCCAGAGGCAGTGCCAGCAGGAAGAACCCGCCATACCAGGCCAGCCGCCGCGACAGCACCGACACCACATCGCGCGGTCCCAGCACCCTGTCCATGATCCAGAGCAGCGACGCCGCCGCGATCATGCCGCCGCCCACCGCGCCCACCGGCCCCATGGCCACGGCGAGGATGCCGGTCGCCAGCATCAGGTTGAACACCACAGCGGCGATCCGTTCCACCGTGTCATCCACCGGCTCCAGCACCCGGAGCGGTTGCGCCGTGCCCGAAACCACCAGCGCGCTGCCCGAGACCTCGACCTCTTGCGCGGTCGAGAGCACCGCGTTCAGCGTTCTCAGCGTGACATAGGTCGCGGCACTCGCCGTGGCGACCGAAGTGGCATAGCGCTGTGCCGCGTTGGCCAGCGGATTCTGCTTGTAAAAAAACGCCGCGCCCAATGAGAGCGCGGCGATCAGGATCAGCCAGATCAAAGAGATCCGGCGCGGTTCAGCCGTCCTTGCGGATGGTCTCGTTCTTCGGGTCGTAGGGGCTGTCGCAGGTGACGATTGCATCCCAGAGCTTGTCCAACATCTTGACCTGGAGCTTGGTGCCCTCGACGGCCAGTTCGGGACGAACGTAGCCCATGCCGATGGACTTGCCAAACGCCACCGAATAGCCGCCAGAGGTCAGGCGCCCGACGCGCTCGCCCTCGGGGGTATAGAGCGCCTCGCGGCCCCAAGGGTCGGCATCCGCCGGGCCGTCGATCAGCAGCGTGCAGCATTTGGCGCGCACGCCGGTCTCGACCAGTTTCGCCTTGCCGTGGAACTCCTTGTCGAGATCGACAAAACGCGGCAGGTCAGCTTCGAGCGGGGTCGCGTCGCGGCCCAGTTCGGTGCCGAAGGCGCGATAGCTCTTCTCCTGGCGCAGCCAGTTCTGGGCGCGGGCGCCCACCAGCTTCATCCCGTGCTTTTCACCGGCGGCATTCAGCAGGTCCCACAGGTAGTTCTGCATCTCGATCGGATGGTGCAACTCCCATCCGAGCTCGCCGGTATAGGCGACGCGGATCGCGTTCACGGGGCACATGCCCAGTTCGATCTGACGGGCGGAAAGCCAGGGGAAGCGCTTGTTCGAGAGCGCGGTGTCGGGATCGGCGTCCTTGATCACCTCTTTCAGCACATCGCGCGACTTGGGCCCCGCGATGGCAAAGACGCCCCACTGGGTGGTGACATCCTGGATCTCGATATAGCCGAACTCCTCCATCTTGTCCTCAGCCGCCTTGCGCAGGAAGTCGGCGTCGTACTCGGACCAAGCACCGGCCGAGACGAGATAATAGTTGTTCTCGCCATTGCGGACGATGGTGTATTCGGTGCGGGTGGTGCCAAGGGTGGTCAGCGCGTAGGTCAGGTTGATCCGGCCCACTTTCGGCAGTTTGTTGCAGGTGAACCAGTCAAGGAACTGGGTGGCGCCGGGGCCCTTGACCACATGCTTGGTAAAGGCGGTGGCGTCGATCAGGCCAACGCCTTCGCGGATCGCCTTGGCCTCTTCGACGGCATGTTGCCACCAGCCGCCACGGCGGAAGCTGCGGGCGTCATGGTCGAAATTCTCGGGCGCATCGAGCGGGCCGTAATAGTTGGGGCGTTCCCAGCCGTTGACGAAACCGAACTGCGCGCCACGCGCTTTCTGCCGGTCATAGGCGGGCGCGGTGCGCAGCGGGCGGCAGGCTTCGCGCTCTTCATCCGGGTGGTGCAGAATATAGACGTGGCTGTAGCATTCCTCGTTCTTGCGCGCGGCGAACTCGGTGGTCATCCAGTTCGAGCTGTAGCGCTTGGGGTCAAGGCTGGCCATGTCGATCTCGGCCTCGCCATCGACCATCATCTGCGCGAGATAGTATCCGGTGCCGCCCGCGGCGGTGATGCCGAAGGAGAAGCCCTCGGCCAGCCACATGTTTCTGAGACCCGGCGCCGGGCCGACCAGCGGGTTGCCGTCGGGGGTATAGCAGATCGGGCCGTTGAAATCGTCCTTGAGGCCAGAGTCGGCACAGGAGGGCACGCGTTCGGCCATTGCCATGTACTGATCGGCGATCCGGTCGAGATCGAGCGGGAAGAGGTCCGCCCGGAAACTGTCGGGCACGCCATATTCGAAGCGTGCAGGCGCGCCGTGTTCGTAGATACCCAGGATCCAGCCGCCGCGCTCCTCGCGGGCATAGGATTCGTTGTCGGCGTCGCGTACCACGGGGTGCTCGGGGTTGCCCGCCTCGCGCCATTTGACCAGCTCGGGGTCCTTGTCCATCACGATGAAGGTATGCTCGACCGGAATCGCGGGCATCTTGATGCCCAGGAGCTTCGCAGTGCGCTGCGCATGGTTGCCCGATGCGGTCACTACATGCTCGGCGGTGATCACCACCTGTTCGTCGGAGGGCACCAGATTGCCGCCCTGCTCCACCATCTTGGTGCAGGTGACTTCCCAATGGGTGCCGGTCCAGTGGAAGGCGTCGGCCTGCAACTTGCGCACGATGTCGACGCCGCGCTGGCGCGCACCCTTGGCCATGGCCTGGGTCACGTCGGCGGGGTTAATATAGCCGTCCTCGGTGTGATAGAGCGCGCCCTTCAGATCGTCGGTGCGGATCAGCGGCCAGCGTTCCTTGATCTGGTCGGGGCTCAGCCATTCGTATTTCACGCCGCAAGTCTCGGCGGTCGAGGCATAGAGCATGAACTCGTCCATGCGGTCCTGGGTCTGCGCCATGCGCAGGTTGCCGACCACGGCAAACCCGGCGTTCAGTCCGGTCTCCTCTTCCAGCGTCTTGTAGAAATCGACCGAGTACTTGTGGATATGGGTGGTCGCATAGGACATGTTGAACAGCGGCAACAGGCCCGCCGCGTGCCAGGTCGAGCCGGAGGTCAGCTCGTCCCGCTCGATCAGCATGACATCGTCCCAGCCCGCCTTGGCCAGGTGATAGGCGATCGAGGTACCGACGGCACCGCCGCCGACGACCAGTGCTTTGACTTGGGTTTTCATTGGACCGCTCTCCGGGTTGAGTCTCTTTGGCTTGGTTTATGCCGAAGCCGCGCGTGTTACGCCAAGTTCATCCGACGCAAAAACGCGCAAAACCGACCTCTGCCCAGACAACGCCCGGCACGCTGGGCCGGGACGTCGGTGCATTTGAGTATTTTGGGCGAGATGAAGGGACATCCGGTCTTCATTTCGCGCCAAATACTCCCCCCGGAGGGTGGGGTGCTGTTGCGATGCGATCAGAGAATCTTGCCCGGATTCATGATGCCTAGCGGATCGAGCGCGGCCTTGATCGCGGTCATATAGCGGGTGGTCGCGCCAAGTTCCCGGCCGAGATAGGCGCGTTTGCCCTGACCGATCCCGTGCTCGCCCGTGCAGGTGCCGTCCATCGAGATGGCAAGCTCGGCCAGCCAGGCGGTAAAGTCCTCGGTCTTTGCCACCTCGTCCGGGTTATCCTTGTCGATCAGCGGCGAGATGTGGAAATTGCCGTCGCCCACATGGCCCACCAGCGGCGCGAAAAGGCCCAGTTCCTCGGCCTTGGCGGTGGCGGCGTTGACGCAATCGGCCAGCCGCGAGATTGGCACGCAGACATCGGTGGCCAGCGCCGTGCAACCCGGGCGCAATTGCAGCGAGGCCCAGTAAAACTCGTGCCGCGCCTTCCACAGCCGGTTGCGTTCTTCGGTCGAGGTGGTCCAGGCAAACCCGCTGCCTTCGTTTTCTTCGGCGATGCTGCCGAAGAGTTCGGCCTGTTCGGCGACGCCCGCCTCGGAGCCGTGGAACTCCAGCAGCAAGAGCGGCGTTTCCGGCAGGTCGAGCCTGGAATAGGCGTTGACCGCCTGCACCGCGATCACGTCCAGCAACTCCATCCGCGCCACCGGGATGCCAAACTGGATCGTGGTCATCACCGCCTGACAGGCGGCATCGACCGTCGGGAAGGAGCAGCGGGCGGCCGAGATCGCCTCGGGGATGCCCTGGAGCTTCAGGGTGATTTCGGTGATGATGCCCAGCGTGCCCTCGGCCCCGATCATCAGCCGGGTCAGGTCATAGCCTGCCGAGGTCTTCTTGGCGCGCTGCGCGGTGCGGATGATCTCGCCGTCTGGCATCACCACTTCGAGCGCCAGCACGTTGTCCTTCATCGTGCCATAGCGCACCGCGTTGGTGCCGCTGGCCCGGGTCGAAGCCATGCCGCCCAGCGAGGCGTTGGCACCGGGGTCGATGGGAAAGAACAGGCCCTGGTCGCGCAGGTGGGTGTTGAGTTGTTCGCGGGTGACGCCGGGCTGGACCACGCAATCCAGATCGCCCGCGTGCACGGCGACGATATTGTTCATCTGCATCAGATCGACCGAGATGCCGCCGGCTGGGGCGTTCACGTGCCCCTCGAGCGAGGTGCCGGTGCCAAAGGGGATCACCGGCACCTTGTGCTCGGCGCAGGTTTTCACGATCTCGGACACTTCGGCGGTGGTGGCGGGAAAGACCACCGCGTCGGGCGGCTGGTTCTGGATCCAGGTGGTGGTGTGGCCATGCTGTTCACGGATCGCCTGGCCGGTCTGTACCCGGTCGCCGAAGCGCTGTTTCAGGATACCGATCACGGTTTCGATGCCGGTATCGTTGCGCGGCAATGCGGTGATCTGAGCCATGTCTGTCCCCCCAAGGCCCCGGCAGGCCAACCCCGCCAAGGTTCATGTGTTAAGTAGAGAGCCGGGGGCTTGCGGGTCAATACCCACAAACCCCGACCGGCTCATTCGCCCATGGCGATGCCTTCGCGGCGGGTATCGGCAGCCCCCTTGAGGGTTTCACCGATCTCGATGGCGTGCAGGCCCGAAGTCAGCGCCCGCACCGAGACCTTGTAGCCGAGGCCGGTCAGCGCCTCTTCCATCCCGGCCGCACCGGTGCCCTCTTCCAGATCATAGGTGCCGAAGCGGTTGACCAGATGCGGCGCGTTCAGCGCCTGTTGCACGTTCATGCCCCAATCGGCCCAGGCGATGATCGCGCGGGCGACATAACCGATGATGCGGCTGCCCCCGGGAGAGCCGATGGCCAGCACCGGCTTGCCATCCTGCATGACGATGGTGGGCGCCATCGAGGAACGCGGGCGCTTGCCCGGCTCCAGCCGGTTGGCGATGGGAACGCCATCGGCATGGGTCTTGAACGAGAAATCGGTCAGCTCGTTGTTGAGCAGGAACCCGTTCGTCATCAGCCGCGAGCCGAAGCCGTTTTCGATGGTGGTGGTCATCGACAAGACGTTGCCATAGCGGTCCACGATCGAGATATGCGAGGTCGAGGGCAGCTCGATGGAAATGTCATCGGCCCAGTTCGAGGCATGGTCGAACTCCGGGTTGCCGGGTTCTGCGCTCTCCAGCGCGTTGGGGCCGGCGAGCAGCTCGCTGCGCGAGTTCAGATAGGCGGGGTCGACCAGCCCCTTGGTGGGCATCGGGACAAAATCGCTGTCGGCCATGTAGCGGCCCCGGTCGGCGAAGGCGAGGCGCGAGGCATCGCCGATCAGCCGCCAGCTTTCGGGGTTTTCAGCCCCCAGCGCCGCCAGGTCGTGGGGTTCGAGCAGCCCGAGGATCTGGCCCACAGTCAGAGCGCCCGACGAGGGCGGCCCCATGCCGCACACCTCGTAGGCGCGGTAGCTGGCACAGACCGGTTCGCGTTCGATCACCTGGTAAAGCGCCAGATCGGCGCCCGAGAGAACACCTGGATTGCCCTCGGCGTTGCGGACGGTGCGCACGATATCGGCGGCGATGGGGCCTCCGTAAAAGGCGGCCGATCCTTCGGCGGCCAGCGCCCGCAGGGTGGCGGCATAAGCGGGGTTCTTCAGCGTGTCACCGGCCTTGATGGCCTCGCCACCAGGCAGGAAATAGGCAGCCGTTTCGGGAAAGCGGCCGAGCCTTTCGGCGTCTTCCTCGACCAGACCGGCGAGGCGGGGCGATACGGTGAAACCGTTTTCGGCCAGCCAGATTGCATCACCAAACAGCGAGCCCCAATTGGCCTGACCCCAACGGCGGTGCGCCTCTTCCAGCAAGGCGGGCGTGCCCGGCGTGCCGACAGAGAGGCCACCAACCACGGCGTCAAAGAATTTCAACGGTGCGCCGGTGTCGTCTTGAAACAGGGTCGGCGTCGCTTCGCGCGGGGCAGTTTCGCGGGCGTCGAGCGTGGTCATCTGGCCGATGTTGCCGTCGTACCAGACCAGGAACGCCCCACCGCCGAGACCCGAGCTTTGCGGCTCGACCAGACCCAGCACGGTCTGCACGGCAACCATTGCATCGGCAGCGGTACCGCCGTGGCGCAGCACATTGCCCCCGGCCATCACCGCCAGCGGGTTGGCGGCCGCGACCATCCAGTTCTGCGCCTCGACCGGCTGACCTGCGTCCTTGGCCGCCTGCGCAGCCTCGACCACGGCAGAGAACGGCCTGACCTGACCAATTGCCGCCCCTTCGGGGGCCACCGTGTCAGCCTCTTGCTGCGCCAGTGCGGCCCCTGCCGCAAGCGTCGAAAGCCAGAGACCCGCCATCATACCCGTTCGCATCGTCACTCTCCCTGCTGTCGCGTTAACGCGTTCATCCTGACAGCGATACGGGGACGATACAATCTAGGGCTGTTCAACTCTTTCCGCCCGGCGGATCAGAGCATCGCCGGCACAACCTGATCGGGCGGACGGTGACCGTCGGCGAAGGTCTTGATGTTGATGATCACCTTCTCGCCCATCTCGATCCGGCCTTCGAGCGTGGCCGAGCCCATATGCGGCAGCAGCACGACATTGGGCAATTCGCGCAGGCGCGGGTTCACCTGGGTGCCGTGTTCGTAGACGTCGAGTCCCGCCCCCGCGATCTCGCCCGAACGAATCATCCGGGTCAGCGCATTTTCGTCGATCACCTCGCCGCGCGAGGTGTTGACGAGAACGCCCGAGGGTTTCATCAGCTTGAGCCGCCGCGCGTTCATCAGGTGAAAGGTCGAAGGTGTCGAAGGGCAGTTGACCGAGATCACGTCCATCCGCGCGATCATCTGGTCGAGGCTTTCCCAATAGGTCGCCTCCAGCGATTCCTCGATCTCGGGGCGCAGGCGGCGGCGGTTGTGATAGTGGATCTGCATGCCAAAGGCGCTGGCGCGGCGGGCCACGGCCTGACCGATGCGGCCCATGCCGAGAATGCCCAATCGGCGCCCACCGACGCGACCGCCCAGGAGCGCGGTGGGCGCCCAGCCGGTCCATTCGTTCTTTTGCATCACCGCCAGTCCCTCGGGGATGCGGCGGGTGACGGCGAGAATCAGCGCCATGGTCATGTCGGCGGTGTCATCGGTCAACACGCCGGGCGTGTTCGACACCAGCACCCCGCGCTGGCGTGCGGTGGCCACGTCGATATGATCGACGCCCGCACCGTAGTTGGCAATCAGCCGCAGCCGCTCTCCGGCCTGGGCCAGCAGACCGGCGTCGATCTTGTCAGTCAGAGTCGGCACCAGCACGTCACACGTGCGCATGGCCGCGGCCAGCTCGTCGCGGGTCATCGGTGTATCGTCATCGCGCAGACGGACATCGAAAAGCTCGCTGAGGCGGGTTTCGACCACCTCGGGCAACCGTCGCGTTACGACAACACTTAGACGTTCTCTTGGCACTTGAGCCCTCCCACAGCTTTCAAACGGTCACGCGCCATGGCATCGTGGCGCAGGAGAAGGCGGGGCACAAGAACCCCATGCGCAAATGACGCAGCCTTTTTTCGAGAGACAGGCAAACATACTGGCAGGCAAGCAGTGACAGGTTCATTCAGTTTCAGACGCCCGATGGCGGCGGCAATTTTTTCGGTTTCGCTCGTACTGTCCCAGGGCGCGCGGGCCGAAGAGGAAAAGCGTGGGGCGGTGACCAACCTCCCCGTGCCGCGTTATGTTTCGATGAAGACGTCCGAGGGCAACGTGCGGCGCGGACCGTCACTGACCCATCGGGTCGACTGGGTGTTCAAACGCCGCGACATGCCGTTGCAGATCACCGCCGAATACGGCCACTGGCGCAAGGTGCAGGACCGCGAAGGCGCTGGCGGCTGGGTGCATTACGCGCTTCTGTCGGGCGCGCGCACGGTGCTGGTGGAAAAGGACATGATGCCGGTCTACGACCGCCCCGACACCAATTCGCAGATCGCCGCCCATTTCGAATTGGGCGTCGTAGCGCGGCTGGGCAGTTGCACGGCGGACTGGTGCCGGATCACGGCGGGCGGCTATCGCGGCTGGGCGCTGAAATCGAACCTCTGGGGCGTGGACACGGACGAGATCCGGGACTGAGCCCCGGTCAGCCGGTGCGGGCGATAAAATAGAGCGTGTGGCGAACAAGATCGTCGCCCACGTCCTCTTGCAGGAAGTGACCCGCAGCAGGCAACACCGCGTGCGGTTGACCGGTAGCCCCGGGGCAAAGTTTCTGGAACACCCGGTCGATCCCGGCCATGACCTTGTCCTCGGCCCCGAAGAGGGTCAGCACCGGAGTGTCCAAAGTGCGGATCACCTGCCAGGCGGCGCGGTTGGCGGGGGCCTCGGGGTTGTCAGGGCCATCAGGCACCAGCATCGGGAATTGACGCGCGCCCGCCTTGTAGGTCTCGTCCGGGAAAGGCGCGTCATAAGCGGCGACCTCCTCCTCGGTCAGTTTGCTGACAGTGCCGCCATATACGATGCGCCCGGCACTGAAATCAGGGACCGACTGGCTGAACTCGCGCCAGGCGCGGAAAGCATCGTTCATCGGCTGATCGCCGGTTGGCAGCGCGGTATTGGCGATCACGATCCGGGCAAACCGGTCGGGCATCGCGGCCCAGAGCCGGAGCCCGATCAGCCCGCCCCAATCCTGGCAAATCAGTGTGATGCCGTGCAGGTCGACCCGGGTCAGCCAATCGCTCATCCAGGCGACGTGGCGGGCATAGGTGTAATTCGATCGTTCTGCCGGCTTGTCGGATTTGCCAAAGCCGATCAGGTCAGGCGCCACCGCGCGGAACCCTGCCGCCGCGAACTGAGGGACCATGTGGCGATAGAGATAGGACCAGGTCGGCTCGCCATGCAGCATCAGGACTGGAGCGGCGTCGCGCGGCCCCGCGTCCACGTAGTGCAGCCGTAGATGACCGCCCTCGGTATCGTCGATCTCTACGTAATGCGGGGCAAAGGCGTAATCCTTCAGACCGTCGAAGCGGTGCTCTGGTGTGCGCAAGATCTGCATCTGTCGTCCTCCCTGTCCCGGAGCCTAGCCTTTGCTGCGGATCCCGCTAGGGTAAACGTGACGGAAAAAACGGGAACTCGACCATGAAAGCCATCACTTATCGCAACTTTGGACCGGCCGCCGAGGTACTGACACTCGAAGAGATGGAGCCGCCCCGCCCCGGCGCGGGCGAGGTGCTGGTAGATGTGGCACTGTCGGGGGTGAACCCGTCGGACGTGAAGGCGCGCGCCGGGGCGCGGGCCGGGGTGACCGAGCTGCCCTATCCGGTGATCGTGCCGCATAGCGACGGGTCGGGCGTGATCTCAGCCGTGGGCGAAGGGGTCGATCCGGCGCGGATCGGCCAGCGAGTGTGGCTGTGGAACGGGCAATGGCGGCGGGCCATGGGCACCTGTGCCGAACAGATCGCCCTGCCCTCGGACCAGGCGGTGCTACTGCCGGAGGGTGTGAGCCTGGAGACGGGCGCGGTGCTGGGCATTCCCGGCCTGACCGCATCGCATGTGGTGTTTTCGGGCGGGCCGGTCGCGGGTCAGACGGTGCTGGTGCATGGCGGAGCGGGAACGGTCGGGTACCTGGCGGTGCAACTGGCGAAATGGGGCGGCGCACGGGTGATCGCCACCGCCGGTGGTGGCGCGGCGGATCGGGTGCGCGAAGCAGGTGCTGACGCGGTGCTGGACTATGCCGACCCAGACCTGGCGGCGACGATCCTGAACGCCAACAAGGGACAGCCGGTGAATCGCATCGTCGAGGTGGAGTTTGGCGTGAACGCCGCCACCGATGCCGCCGTGATCGCCGAGAACGGGCGCATCAATGCCTATGGGTCTGCCAAGGCGATGGCGCCCGAACTGCCCTTTTACCCGCTCATGTTCAAGGCGGTGACCCTGGAGATGGCGCTGGTCTATCTGCTAACCTCGTCCCAGCGCGCGGCGGCCATAGGCCAGCTGCATGCGGCATTAGCGGCCGGGGCGCTGCGGATTCCCGTGCAGAAAACCTATACACTTGACCAAAGCGCCGCCGCGCATGTGGCCGTCGAAAAGGGTGGGCGCCACGGCGCGATCCTGGTGCAAACAGCGACCTGAAAACGGGCATCAAAAAAGTGGCCGGGAGGCGGACATTTTTCACCGCCGCCCCTTGCGTTGCCGAAACAGGTTGCGTAGATAGCCGCTCACCGTTGGGGTGTAGCCAAGTGGTAAGGCAACGGTTTTTGGTACCGCGTACCGTAGGTTCGAATCCTACCACCCCAGCCACGCACTTCCCAAAATTCAGGCGCTGAGAGTTTGCCGGGCACTTCCGGCGTATATTCCGACGCTTGTCGTGGCGCCTTTCTCGGAGAGACGCGAACCAGAGTGCATATCCGGCCGATTTCAGCCCGCAGTCTCCGTTTGCGATTCCGGCGGTACGAGTTTGGGAGATGTGTCGAGTTTTTGGGTTACAGCTGCGCGAACGTTTCGCGCTGTTTTGACCAGTCAGCCGAAACGCCCGACTTGATCAGATAGTCGGAGGTCAGACCTTCGGGCGCCTCACCAGCCGCAATTGCGTCGAGCACGTCAGGTGCGAGCATCGCCAGATCGATCACAGCCTGGACCCGCCGCTTTGACGTCCCCTCCCCTTCGGGGATCTCAGCAAAGGTCTTGCCATCAAGGATCATCGCCATCCAGCGCCGGGCCTTGACAATGTTCTGAACGAGCGTCCGGTCGATCTCGGACGGCGCATCCCCTAGATGGAGTTTCAGTTCCACACCCCGTCGGCGCATCCGGAACGGGGCGCTGAGGATGAGCTGCTCTGGATTGAGCCTCTCCGGGTCGCAATCGACGAGGTTGGCGAGAGCGTCCTGATTGAAGCGAACCGTGATGTTACCTGGGCTCAGGTCAGCCCGATCGACGAGCGCCAGACAGTCGCTTGTCTTCTCGACCGCATGCAGTCTGGCGGATGTCGCGGCAACCTCTGAGGCGGCAATATCCTGGATGAGCAGCATTGCGATCCCGGTCTTCTTCAGGTGCGCCCTGACAAGTTCGGCGATCAGTGCTTCCACCTGTTTTGCGGGCAGGCGCCAGGCATCCGGATGCTTCTGGCTGCGGTCTGTGACCAGCCTGTGGGAGATGTAATAGCGCAGCCGTTTGCCATTCTTCCCACTGTGACTGGGCGTCAGACGATCACCAGCTTCATCAAAGAGCTTGCCTGCGAGCGGCGATCGCGGCGCCATGTGCCTTGTTCCGCGCGCTTTTCCGCACCCGTCTTCCAGCATCTGCTGCACCCGCTCCCAGATCGCTGGCTCAATGATGGCGGGATGCTGCCCATCATAGACCTGACCCTTGTGGCGGATGCGACCCGCGTTGATCGGGTTACTCAGAATGTGATGGATGTGACCCCGGTCGAATGCCTTGCCTCCGGAGATGCGCCCTGCCCCGCGCAGGCGTCGACGTGATCGGAGGCCCAACGCGTCCGCCTGTTCCTTCACCACGCGGACGACGCCATGCTCCAGGTACCAGTCGCAGAGGCATCTGATCGTGGCAGCTTCTTCCTGGTCTATCCTCAGTGTCCGGCCATCGGCCTGGTAGCCGAGCGGCACATTCCCTCGCATCCAAAGGCCCTTTCGCTTAGAAGCTGCGATCTTGTCGCGAATACGCTCTGCCGTGACCTCCCGCTCGAACTGGGCAAAACTCAGAAGCACATTCAGGGTCAGACGCCCCATGCTGGTCGCCGTGTTGAAGCTCTGCGTTACCGACACAAACGATGCCTCGGCCGCATCCAGCCGTTCCACCAGTTTGGCAAAGTCGGCAAGCGACCGGGTCAGGCGGTCAATCTTGTAGACAACGATCTGGTCCACGCGTTTCTCGTCCACCGCCTGCATGAGCCTTTTCAAGGATGGGCGCTCAAGATGGCCGCCGGAGATGCCACCATCGTCGTAGCGATCCGGGAGCAACTCCCAGCCCTCGTGTTTTTGGCTGGCAATGTAGGCCTCACGCGCCTCCCGCTGGGCGTCGAGCGAGTCGAAGTCCTGCTCGAGCCCGTCTTCGGAACTCTTCCGCGTGTAGATCGCGCAGCGGATCCGGCGCATCACTGAACACCGAAGAAGCGCGGGCCGGACCAGCGCGCGCCCGTTATATGTCTCGCAAGGGCCGACAGGGACCGCCAGGTTTTGCCATCCATGACGTATCCGTCTTCCACCACCTCGACCTGGTATGTCCGCCCGTTCCATTCCCGGACCAGATGTGACCCTGCCTTTGCGGTCGATTGTACGGGTCTGCCAGCAGCAATCTGGTTCAGGCGGCGGGTGGTTCTAGGCGACACCGCGCCAAGTGCCCTGTTCTGCGCCTCCCAGATCAGCACCCGCCTGAGGAACTGCGGTGACAGGTACTTTGGCGGCGGCCGACCAAAGACCTCCCGCCACCGCTTGAGGCAAGCGGCGCGATCCATGGCCTCGATTTCCGCGATCCGGAAGGCGAGCTCAGTCAGATGATCCGCACTCACTGGCTGCTCCCCTCCTCGACAATCCGATAGACTGACCCCTTGGCGCTATCGCTGCGGGTGATCACTGACCCGGCCTTGCGCTGAGCCGAAATCGCTGCCCGGGCGGTATGAGGCTGCCAGCCGAATGCCTTCCCAATCTGCGCGATCGAGGCGCCGGATTTCCGGGTCAGCAACCTGCGCAGCTGATCGCCGCGCGTCGCTTTCGCGCGCACCGTTTTAGTTGTTCCGAGCCCTGTCTTTTGTTCAGATTCAGTCGCCATCTCAGTTCTCCACTCTGCGGGCAATGGCCAATCCCTCGCCCTGTACTGAGTGGAGCCCGGGCATCCCGGGCGACGCGGCTACACCGTCAGTACCGCTCTGCCGCGCTCAGAAGTCCAGCCCTTTGTCTCGGAAGGAACTGAATGAACCACCGATCCCACCCGGCCCCGCGGTACCCAGGTGTCGGACCGATCACTACGGCCAGACTCATGACGTGGCAGCGAGATGGGCTATTGAAGCCGGAAAGACAGACCAAACGGCGGCATTAGACCGTGGAAACCAACTGGCCGACCCGCCCCGTGACCAACGCGACCGCCGATCCGTTCCTCGACTGACGCACCGGTAAAGCACAATCCCCATAGCTGCGACAGCCGCCCGCGCTTTCCTCCTTGTCAGATTTGTCGCCGCTGCAGCTCCGCTGACAGCAGCAACAAACCTTGGACTTTCCGGACATCTGACGGAATGACTCAGATGTCTCAGAAGAGCCCTTCTCAGACCTTGGTGTCCGGCGCAGCATTCGACGGGATGGGCGGACACCGGCTATTCTCTGCGACCGCGAGAAACCCGAGTCGAAACGGCGAAAGCTGCCGTTCAGTCCGGGCTTCAAGATCATTTTCTGAACCGGACCTTCGCTGCGCCGGTTTCGAGCGTCTCACATGCGGACGAAGCACCCGTTCGCTGCGCTGCGGCGCTCTCTACCTCGGTGAACGAACGCCATTCGGACAAGGTCGCCAACTATTTGTAACTATACGTCGTGAGGTTCTGAACCTTGCACGGACGACACGTCTTTATCCTCAGTACCGGCCTCGCAGAATTTTTGCGCAACGTGGAATGTTGTGTAACCTGACGTCGCACCTAATGTGAGGATTCTGACGATGGCCGGAGATGGCAAACATGAAAATGAGAGCATTTGGGATTCAGCCGCTCCGGGCTGGGCAAAATGGGAATCCGCTTTAATGGGAGCCGCCGCCGAAGCTACGGAACAAATGCTGGATGCGGCCAACGTAGAAATGGGAATGAAAGTGTTGGACCTCGCCTGTGGCGCAGGCAGCCAGACGATTCAAGCCGCGAAGCGTGTTGGGCCGACTGGCCAGGTTGTCGCAAACGACATCGCAAAAAGAATGTTGACCTTTGCGAAATCAAACGCCGCCGACGCGGGACTGACCAATGTCGAAACACTGCACGGACCAGCGGAAGATCTCTCCGAAAGTGGGCTGCGCGTCGATGCGGCAACCTGCCGACTCGGCCTGATGCTGTTCCAGTCGCCTCAAGACGCGCTCGCGGCCGTGCGAAGCGTCTTGGTGGAGAACGGGCGCCTCGCTGTTCTTGTGGTGGCCTCGCCGCAGGACAACCTGCTGTTTTCAAAAACCATGATGATAGCACTAAAACATGCCGGGAAGACCCCGCCGCCGCCGGGTTCACCAGGGCTGTTTGCATTGTCAGACCCTGCGAGACTAGAGAACTTATTTCAAGCGGCCGGGTATATCGACACTAGGGTCGAGCAGGTTGTCGCCCGGATGTCCATCGCATCGGTCGGGGGCGCGCTAACCATGATGCAGGAGGCATTTGGTGCCTATCGCGCAGTGTTGGCGGATCTAGACGACGAAAAACGCGATGTGGCTTGGGGCGAAATCAGGGACTGCATTGGACAGTTTTCGAGCCAAGGCGGTGTTAATGCGGATATGACCTTCCTTCTGGCTTCCGGGACCAACCCGCCAAACTAAAAACAGATCAAGGATGCCGTTCGAGATGCCTATCTGGATGGCGAAGTCGACGGCCCGCGCTCATATGTAGCGACAGCGTAGGTTGCGGCCGGGCGACGATAAAGGTGGATCTTTGTGGTCTGCATTGGGCTCTGAGCCCGTATTCGCGGTGTTTGACATTAACGTCGCCTGCCGAAGCGTGAATGTCTCGGGTGCCACGGGCA
>NZ_JAOVQN010000012.1:0-141130 GCF_025673445.1 Ruegeria marisflavi | reverse complement strand
TCCATTCAGACCTCCCTTTTGGGAGTTTGAATCAGAACCTAGACCAGATGGGAATCCTGAATCTCAACAGACCCTAGAACCAAATTCCGGCGAATTCCGGGGCAAGCGCTGTCGAACTTGGGGATACTGCGGGGGACAAGGAAGGCATTTCCCTAATATTACCCATATAATTCAAAATCTTATATGAATATGGTGGCGGAGCCGATGGGATTCGAACCCACGAGACCCTTCCGGGCCTACTCCCTTAGCAGCGGAAGCTTCTGTTTTAAATTAATGTGTAATATTAGTGACTTATACGGATATCCACATCTGACTGCACGGATTTTGCGCGGGTCGATTTCACCTTATTTAGCAGAAAATCACACAATAATTTTTTTGTTTAAAAACATAGAATTGGATCAAAATCTTAGGGAGTGACTTCGGAAATTGGTGGCGTTTGAACAGCAAGCCTTGGCCTTGAAAAACTCATCCTATCGGGAGCCGCCGACAGTAAGGCCGAGCTAAAGTGAAATACATTACTGAAGGGCAACTGATGCAGCGCTCACCTAGCCAGAGCTTAGGTCTCCCAAGCTCATCAAAGTGAAGCGTGGCCTGCCCTGCCCAAACTGCACCACGTTGAATGTGGCAAGCGTCGGTTTGTGCAACCAATCTCTATTGAGGATATCGGGATCATCGACACTTTTGTCGACTTTGCCCTTAATAATTGTGTCATCTTCCGCCACTTTGAACTCAAAATTTCGGCTGTGGGGCAACACACCTTGGAACTCACCAAAATACTGCTCTTGTCGCTCTGAAAAGTTTTCTTCCCTTAGCCGCTTTTCAGAGAGAGCAAGCTGATCCACATCGGAAAACTTGAAATAGTCATTCCTAAATTCAATGCCACACCAAGCGTCGTTCTGTGAAAGGACATGCAGGAAATCAGCTATTTTTCGCACTGCTCGAGGGTGAATTTCCTCAATAATATCTGATACTTGATCATCAGTTCCTTCAACAGAGGCACGCAGTAGGTTTTTCAGGTCCTCAATTGCTTTGTCCGCTCCATTGTCGTCTGCAAAAAGGTCATCGGCACTTAGCGGCAGTTCCATTTCGAAACCGAAAGAGCCCACCGCCGTGCCGGTTATTAGCAGCTGGTTTCGGATTCTGTCCGGAATTGGCCCCATATACCTGAGAGTGGAATTTAGACCTGCCTGAATGGCAGCAAATGCATCGGCGAAAGCATTTGAGGCCTTACCTGCGAAGTCCGCAGCTACTCCGTGGCTACCAGATACTGGAGTTCCGCGAAAGGTTAGCCTCAAACTATCCGGAGTTCGGGCAGGCATAGGAATGGTATCAAGCTCAGACCGCACTGAATCAAGTCTTTGCTCAAAGGCCAATCGATCGATTACATCCTCGTCGGGAATCTCGGCTAGAAGACGCTCTAATTCCGAAACCTCAGATTCAAGATGAAGCCGCCTCTGGGTCATGGCGCCAACCCCTTGGCTACAATACTATCCAAACGCGATTGGGCGGGGGCATCATTTGCAGGGCTCAAATCGACTTCAAGATACCCTTTCCAAAGACCCGTTCGCCGATGTGACCACATACTATACCAATATACGGTTTGGCGCACGCGTGAATAGGTCAATTGTTGACCTAGAACTTGAGGGAACGCATCCACTAGAAAGGTAGCCTTAGTTTTTTTTCTGTCAAATAGATCAGCGTTTCCACGCAAAAAGGACGTCTGAGTCTCCCCTGCTGGCAACTCAAAGAAAGTCACAACGTCGATGTCGTTAGGAGCGCGACCTTCTACGTCCTCCACATTTTCCATGAAACTTCCATCGAGCCACTGAAAACCTACTGTTGCGCCAGACGCAGTCAATGCAGCCCTGTAGTTCAGCAGCCCTTGAAGAATTCCGACACGTTCCTTTGTAGTCGCAAAACGGTCAATCACGTCAACCAGATCGACCCGATACGGCGAACGGTCAGGACAGAACCCTGGCTGCCCCGGTCGGATCGGCGGGATAATACCCGCCATATTCCATGCAGGAATCATACTGTGTCACAACTCTCAGATATCATGCGCCTTAACCAAGTTTGCAGGCTCACAAATGACTTTTACACATCAACCTATCCGGGGGCTCGGAGGCCGTCCAGCTCTTTTTGATTGAGTCCGCCAAGGCAAGTTTGTGTCATGCCGCGCGCAACGTTAAGGAAAAAAACGTCCAGCGGTACGGTGTTCCGCTTCCAAATCGAACGCTTCCTTGGCGGGTCAGAGCAAGCATTCCGTGATTATTAATAAAAATCAAGTAGTTGCCTGACTTTCCATCATTCACCTTAGAAATCCTGCACGAACTGCAGTGCAAGCGCATCCGTGCAATCGTGCATTGGGGAAAGCTTAATTCATTGAATACAATAAAAAAAACTTCTCAGCTATAAAAACACTGCACGGAATTTGCACGAAAACGCGGTAAAATCCAGCAATACGCGCGCCATAATTTGGAATTTTTTTTCGAAAACTTAGATGCTTTCAGAACATCATCCCCAAACTGATTTTTTGATAGCGGCCAAAAAATTCAGAAAAAATCAACAAAAACATCATGTTGACGGGTTGTGGCGGAGCCGATGGGATTCGAACCCACGAGACGGTTTCCCGCCTACTCCCTTAGCAGGGGAGCGCCTTCGACCACTCGGCCACAGCTCCGCTGACCCGTTTATGGATTTCGGGACAGGAGGACAAGGGCGAATTTGCCGCCTTAGCAGTCATGCAGAGATTTTTTCATCCCTCAAACCGGTCCGTCTCGGGGGCTGCCAGGGCGGCCATGCTGGCAGACACCTGCTCCAGGAACTGCGCGCCGATCGCGGAAATCGGCCGGCCGCGCGCGGTGACGATGATCACATCCAGCAAGATGCGCGGTGTGAACCGGCGCAGGACATAGCCTTGCTGCGGATCGGTTGCCACCGTGAACGGATCGACCAGCGTTACCCCCAACCCCTGTTTCACAAGGTTCAGTGCATTGCGAAACAGGTCGGTCTGACAGCGGATGCGTAGGGTGGCGCCCTCGTTGTGAAACGCTTCGCGGGCGCGGCGGGTGACCATGTGGTCGGCCCCCATGACGATGAAGGGCTGATCATCCAGCAGCGAGGGTGTCAGCACCTCGTGCCGGGCCAGGGGGCTGTGATCCGGCAGGGCGCAGAGGATCTCGAAGAAGAAAGGTTTGGCCTCCAACCCGTCGTGGCGCACGGGCAGTTCGCAGATGCCGATCTCGAACAGGCCGGCCATCACCCATTCCTGGATCTTGGCCGAATACTGCGACTGAAAGGCCACCGTCAGGTTCGGCTTGTCGGCGGCAAAGCGCGCGATTTCGCCGGGCATGAAGCCAAAGGCCATGGCGTGGTTGGTGGCAACCTGCAACTGCCCGGCCTTCTGGTTTTGCAGGTCGACCACCGCCTGGTTCACATGCACCAGCCCGCGCATCACGGTGTCGATCTCGTCATAGAGCACCATCGCCTCGGGCGTTGGTAACAGGCGTCCGCGGTTGCGCTCGAACAGTTTCAGCCGGGTGCGCCGCTCCAGCTGCGCCAGCAGATTCGAGATTGCCGGTTGCGACACACCCAGCCGTTCGGCGGCGCCGGTCACTGTGCCGGTCTCGATGATGGCGTGAAACGCCTGATAATGGCGGAAATACGAGGTCATATTATCCAAATCATCATCTGAAATGATACCTTTTGCAAATCTTAGTATTGGAAATGATGAAAAACCTCTCGCACACTTCCCCTGCGTCATCGGGGGATCATATGAGCGCGCTTGACCAGAAAATTATCGGTTTCGATCTGTGGCACCTTGCCTTGCCCGTGGTTTCCGCACGCGATCATGGCATCGGCCGGGTCGAGGGATCTTGCGAGATCGTGGTGCTGCGCTTGACCGCCGAGGGCGGCGCGGAGGGGTTTGGCGAGGCATCGCCCTGGTCTGTCTTTACGGGAACGCCCGAGGCAAGCTATGCCGCGCTGGACCGGTACTTGCGGCCGCTGGTGACGGGGCGCCGGGTCGGTGACCGCGCCCTGATCATGGAGCAGGCCGGTCGCGCAGTCGCCCATTGCACCGAGGCCAAGGCGGCGCTGGAAAGCGCGTTGCTGGACCTAGCCGGGCAGATCTCAGACCTGCCGGTCTGGGCGCTTCTGGGGGGCAGGTTCCGCGATACCATCCCACTCAGTTGTTCCATCGCCAATCCGGATTTTGATGCCGACATCGCGTTAATGGAGCGCCTGCGCGACGATGGCGTCGGGCTGATCAAGCTCAAGACCGGATTCAAGGATCATGCGTTCGACATCATGCGGCTTGAACGGATCGCGCGGGATTTTCCCGAATTCGGGGTACGTGTCGATTACAATCAGGGTCTGAGCATCGAACAGGCGATTCCACATGTGCTGGACGTCGCCCGGTTCCGCCCCGATTTCATCGAACAGCCGGTGCGGTTCCACCATTTCGACATGATGGCACAACTGCGGGGGCTGACGGACATCCCTCTTCTGGCCGACGAAAGCGTGTTCGGCCCTGAGGATATGGTGCGCGCCGCGCGTGAGGGCATTTGCGATGGCGTGTCCGTCAAGATCATGAAGTCCGGTGGCCTGTCACGCGGCCAGACAGTAGCGCGCATCGCGGCGGCGCACGGGCTGACGGCCTATGGCGGCGATATGTTCGAGGCGGGGCTGGCCCATCTGGCAGGGACCCATATGATTGCCGCGACGCCCGAGATCACGCTGGGCTGTGAGTTCTACCAGGCCAGCTATTTTCTGAAAGAGGACATTCTGGAAACCCCGTTCATGGTTCGGAATGGCCAGGTGGTGGTGCCCGATGGTCCCGGCCTGGGCGCGCGGCCCGAGTTGGGAAAGCTCGACCACTATGCGGTCAGGAAATCGGAATGAGCGCGATGCCCTCAATATGCCGTGGCGGCCCGCGCGGCTTGGTCGTACTGCCCCGACATCAGCCGCAGCATGGCCGACAGGCGGCTCATCTGGTCGGGTTCGATGCCCGCATCCTTCATCGCCGACAGCAGCAGCTCCTCGCGGATCTCGCGATAGCGGTCACAGGCGGCGCGGCCCTCGCCGGTGGCCTCGACCGTCTTTTCCTTGCCCAGGCGCCCTTCGCTGACCAGCCCCAGCTTGCTCAGCTTCTTGATCGCGTAGTTGACGGTATGGGTGTCCTCGACATTCAGCACCAGGCAAATGTCGGCCAGTTTCTTGGGTCGGTCCCGGTGGCGCACCGTGTGCAGCACCAGCACGTCCAGCGAGGACAGTTCGGGACATCCCGCCGCCGCCATCGCCCGCACGGTCCAGCGGCCAAAGGCATGGCCTGCGATGATCAGGCCGAATTCGAATTCGGAAACCTCCGGAAAGCTGCCCGCCGCCAGATGCGCCGAGGATACCACCGGACCAAGCTTGGAGTGTGACATGAGGCAAGACTACCTAACGCTAAAAACATGTCAACAATTTGTTGACGTTTTGTCGATGTGTGTCATGCTTTGGCCCATGGAATCGGTCCAGCGCCTTAGGGGTGAGGGTCGGGAGGCGAAATGAACGAGACCGCAAAGACCATCGCCATCATCGGCGCCGGCATTGTCGGCGTATCGACCGCGATCTGGCTGCAACGCGACGGCCACCGGGTCATCCTGATCGACCGGGCCGGTCCGGCCGAGGGTACTTCATTTGGCAACGGCGGCGTTCTGGCCTCTTGCTCAATCGTGCCGGTGACCGGGCCGGGCCTGATCGCCAAGGCGCCGGGTATGTTGTTCAGCCCGAACCAGCCCCTGTTCCTGCGCTGGGGATACCTGCCGCGTCTGGCGCCGTGGTTGATCAAGTATCTTGGCCATGCCAACGCCGCCGCCGCCACCCACACGGCCAATGCCATGGCGCAGATCGTCGGTGATAGCTTGGCCGATCACCTGGCGCTGGCGCAGGGGACCGGGGCCGAGAAATGGGTGGTGCCATCGGATTACCTGTTCATCTACAACGACCGGGCGCATTACCAGGACGATGCCTTTGGCTGGGGCCTGCGGCGGCAGAACGGCTTTGTCTGGGACGAGATGGAGGCCGCTGAATTCCGAGCCTATGACCCTGTGTTCTCCGAGGATCTGCGGTTTGCCGTGCGGCTCAAGGATCATGGTCGCATCGCCGACCCGGGCCAGTACGTCAAGGATCTTGCCGCCCATGTGGTGGCGCAGGGCGGGCAGCTGATCACGGCGGCGGTCGAGGATATCGTGCGTGAGAATGGCCGCGTCACCGGCGTGCGGGCCGGGGGGCAGACGATTGCCTGCGATGCCGCCGTGGTGGCCACCGGCGTCTGGTCCGGGCCGCTGGCCAAGAAGCTGGGCCTCGATGTGCCGCTCGAATCCGAGCGTGGCTATCATATCGAGTTCTGGAACCCGAGTTTCATGCCGAAGTCGCCGGTCATGGTCGCAGCACGCAAATTCGTCGCCACCCCGATGGAGGGACGTTTGCGGCTGGCGGGCGTCGTCGAGTTCGGCGGGCTTGAAAACGGCCCGTCCAAGGCGCCGATCGACCTGCTCAAGCGCAGCGCCGCCGCCGTTTTCCCGGGGCTCAAGGCCGACGAGGTGACGGAATGGATGGGGCACCGTCCCGCGCCTGCGGATTCGATCCCGGTGATCGGCGAGTTGCCATATATCAAGGGGGCCTATACCGGCTTTGGCCACCACCATGTGGGGCTGACTGGCGGGCCAAAAACGGGCCGTATCCTGGCTCAACTCATCTCGGGTCGGCAACCTAATGTTGACCTGAGCGCCTATTCCCCGGCACGCTATGCGAAGGCCGGGCAATAATAAGAAACCAAACCGATCCAACAAACTAGGGAGAATGAAATGCTGAAAATGAAACACTTGCTGGCGGCAACCGCCCTGACCGCGGCTTCGGCCCTGTCGGCGAGCGCCGAGACATGGGACATGCCGCTGGCTTATGCGGCGACCAACTTCCATTCGGAAAATGCGGCCGAGTTTGCCACCTGCGTCAAGGACAAGACCGGCGGCGCGATGGAGATCGTGACCCATCCGTCGGGCTCGCTGTTTGCGGGCAACGACATCAAGCGCGCGATCCAGACCGGCCAGGCGCCGATTGGCGAGCGCCTGATCTCGGCGCACCAGAACGAGAACCCGATGTTCGGTATCGACTCGATCCCGTTCCTGGCCACCTCTTTTGGCGCGCATGAGCAGTTGTGGGACGTCGCGGGTCCGAAAGTGGCCGAGATCCTGGCACAGCAGAACCTGGTCTATCTCTACTCGGTGCCGTGGCCGCCGCAGGGTCTCTACTTCAAGAAGCCGGTCGAAAGCGTGGCCGACATGAAGGGGATCAAGTTCCGCTCGTACTCGACCGCAACCGCCCGCATGGCGGAACTGACCGGCATGTTGCCGGTGCAGGTCGAAGCGGCCGAACTCAGCCAGGCGCTGGCAACCGGCGTGGCCGAAAGCTTCATCTCGTCGGGCGCAACCGGCTATGATCGCAAGGTCTGGGAACACCTGACCCATTTCTACGAAGTGGACGCCTGGTTGCCGCGCAACATCGTGTTCGCCAACAAGGATGCATGGGACGGGCTGAGTGTCGAGACCCAGTCGGCGATGCGGGATTGTGCCGCCACCGCCAAGGCAAATGGCCTGCAACGGTCCAAGGACTATACCCAGTTCACGCTGGACGGTCTGAAGGCCGGCGGCATGACCGTGGGTCCGGCTGGCGCCAATCTCGTTGCCGAACTGAAGGCGATCGGCGAGACCATGACTGCCGAGTGGCTGGAAAGCGCGGGCGATGAAGGCCGGGCCGTCGTCGACGCGTACAAGGCGAAAAATTAACCATCATCAGGCGGAGGCCGCATGCTGCGGCCTCCCAACCTGTTGAAATCATAAGGGGGCAGGGACATGGGTTCTTTGCGCCGCGGGCTTGACGCGCTCTATACAGCCGGGGGTGTCGTCGCCGCTTTCTTCACAATCGCTATCCTGGGGATCATCGTGCTGCAAATGCTGGCGCGCTGGACCGGGTCCACCTTTCCCGGCGCGGCTGACTATGCCGGGTACTGCATGGCGGGCGCGTCCTTCTTTGCTTTTGCCTATGCGCTGAACCATGGCGCCCATATTCGCGTGTCGCTCCTGCTCAGCAGGATGGGCCGCTGGCGGTACTGGGGCGAGCTGTGGTGCTTTGCCGTCGGGACCGCCGCTTCTACCTTTCTGGCGCGCTACGCCATCAAGGTGACGATGGAAAGCCACCGGTTCAAGGATGTGAGCCAGGGCCAGGACGCCACACCGCTGTGGATCCCGCAATCCATCATGGCCATTGGTGCCGTGCTGCTGGCGATCTGCTTCTGGGATCACCTGATCCGTCTGATTTTCACCGGAAACCACGGGATGCGCGAAGATCTCGTGGAGCAAAGCCACGCGGAGTAGGGACATGGAACAACTGATCCCGATTGCACTGTTTCTCTTCGTTCTGTTCCTGCTTCTGGGCTCTGGTGTCTGGGTGGGCCTCGCGCTGCTGGGCGTCGCCTATGTAGGTATGGAACTTTTCACCTCGCGCCCCACAGGGGATGCGATGATCACGGTGATCTGGCGCTCGGCCTCCAGCTGGACGCTGACCGCGCTGCCGCTCTTCATCTGGATGGGCGAGATATTATACCGAACGCGACTATCCGAGGACATGTTCCGCGGCCTGTCGCCCTGGATGGCGCGGCTGCCGGGCGGGCTGGTGCATACCAATATCGTGGGCTGCACCGTGTTTGCGGCGGTCTCGGGTTCTTCGGCTGCGACGCTGACCACCGTGGGCAAGATGTCGATCCCCGAATTGCGCAAGCGCGGCTATCCCGAACGGATGGTTATCGGGACATTGGCAGGCGCCGCGACACTGGGGCTGATGATCCCGCCGTCGCTGACGCTGATCGTTTATGGTGTGACGATCAACGAATCCATTACCAAGCTGTTCTTTGCGGGCATCATGCCCGGTCTGGTGCTGGCACTGATGTTCATGGCCTATGTGGCGATCTATTCCAAGGTATCGTCGAATTGGAGCCCAGCGCCGGAACCGCCGATGAGCTTCTTTGAAAAGGTGCAAAACTCGCGCTTTCTGATCCCGGTCATGCTGCTGATCATCGTTGTGATCGGCTCCATGTACCTGGGCTTTGCCACCGCGACCGAGGCGGCCGCATTCGGCGTGATCGGTGCACTGGCGCTGGCGGCGGGGCAGGGGTCTCTCAATTGGGGCACCTTTACCGAAAGCCTGATGGGCGCGGTGCGCACCTCGGCGATGATTGCGCTGATCCTTGCGGGCGCGGCCTTTCTGTCGCTCAGCATGGGCTTTACCGGGCTGCCGCGCGGCTTGGCCGACCTGATCGCCAGTTTCGAGCTGAGCCGGTTCGAGCTGTTGATGGTGCTCCTGGTGTTCTACATCATTCTCGGTTGTTTCCTCGACGGTATCTCTTCGGTGGTGCTGACGATGGCGGTGGTCGAGCCGATGATCCGAGAGGCGGGGATCGACCTGATCTGGTTTGGTATCTTCATCGTCGTGGTGGTGGAGATGGCGCAAATCACGCCACCGATCGGGTTCAACCTGTTCGTGCTGCAAGGCATGACCGAACACCAGATGGGGTTCATTGCCCGCGCCGCGATCCCGATGTTTCTGATCATGGTGCTGATGGTCTTCGTGCTCATCGCCTTCCCGGATCTGGCCACATGGCTGCCCGAGAACATCAGGTCTCGACCTAGTTGACGATAGTGGTCCAAGGGGAACGGCAGGATGCAACTGGCGCTGGCCTTCATCGCCCGGCATGGCAAGCTTGGCCTTATCGCGGGCCTGGTTGGCGGGCTTGCCCTACCGGGGGTGGCGGCCATGATGCGGCCGTGGATCCCGGAGCTGGTGGCATTTCTGCTGTTCCTCACCGCCTTTCGCATCGGCCCGGTCGATGCGGCGGGTAAGCTCAACGACCTGACCCGCACCGCCCGCGCGGTGCTGGTCCTGCAACTCGCGCTGCCGCTGGGTTTCCTGATGCTCTTGAAGCTCACCGGCTTGCCGATGACACCGCTGGCGCTGGCTGCGGCTCTGGTGCTGGCGGCGCCCTCGGTTACCGGATCGGCGAATTTCACCATCCTCTTGGGGCATGATCCGGCCCCGGCGCTGCGTCTCTTGATCCTGGGTACCGCATTGTTGCCGCTGACGGCGATTCCGGTGTTCTGGTTCCTGCCCGAGTTCGGCGACCTGGCCGCCGTACTGGCGGCCGCGCTGCGGCTGTTGGCGGTGATCCTTGCCGCCGCCGGTCTGGGTTTTGCCCTGCGCCACTGGGGCGCGCGTCACCTGTCGGAGATCAACCGCCGCGCGGTAGACGGGCTGACGGTGATCGCGCTGGCCGTGGTGGTGGTGGCGCTGATGTCGGCGATCCGGCCCGCGCTGGCCGAGCGTCCGGCCGATCTGGCCTTTTGGCTGGCCGCAGCCTTTGGGATCAATTTTGGGGCTCAGCTCTTGTGTTTTACGTTCCTGCGTGCCACCGGGCGGCCCGATCCTGTGCCGACCTCGATTGTCGCAGGCAACCGCAACTTTGCGCTGTTTCTGGTGGCCCTGCCGCCCCAGGCGACCGATCCGCTCTTGATCTTTCTGGGATGTTACCAGTTTCCCATGTATCTGACCCCGACCCTGATGCGGAGGCTTTATGACCCGAGCTGATCCTTTCCCCCTGATCCGGACCGTTGGTCTGGATGGTGTGCTCGTTACCTTTGCCGACACCATGACCGAAACGTCGAACCGGGCCGCGTTGGCCTTTCGCGGCGCGCTCCACGAGGCCGGGTGGAAGGGCGTGGTGGAAAGCTCGACCTCGCTCGCCTCGGCCTATCTGCGTTTTGACCCGCTGCGCCTGAGCCATGCCGAGGTTCAGGCGCGGCTGGCCGCCCTGCTGGCCGAAAGCGACTGGTATGCCGCGCCGCTGCCCTCGGGCCGCAAACTGTGGCGGGTGCCCACGGTCTATGGCACCGACCTTGCGCCGCAGTTGGAGGATGCCGCCGCCGCCGCCGGTCTGGACGTGGACGAGGCGGTGCGCCGCCTGGCGCAGTCGCGCGTGCGGGTGCTGACCATCGGCTTTGCGCCGGGCCAGCCCTATCTGGGTCCGCTGGCGCCCGAGTTCGACATTCCCCGCCTGCAACAGCTGACCCCGATGGTGCCCGAGGGCGCATTGGTCTGCGCCATCCGCCAGCTCATTGTCTTTGCCGGGCCCACGCCCACAGGCTGGCGCCATATCGGCCAGACCGCGTTCCGCTGTTTCCGCCCGGGGATCGAATGGACATTTGCCCTCAACCCCGGCGACGAGATGGTGTTCGAACCCATCGAGCGGGCGGAACTGGACCATATCCGCGCCCATAACGAGGACGGCACCGGCGGTGCCACGGTCGAGGAGATCGCGGCATGAGCCTGATTGTCCGCCGCATCGGCCCCGCCTGCACCATTCAGGATCAGGGCCGCGAAGGTTTCCTGGATCAGGGCCTGTCCCGCTCGGGCGCCGCCGATCTGCGCGCACTGCATGAAGGGGCCGCGCTCTTGCGCCAGAAACCCGACTTGGCGGCGCTGGAAATGGCCGGCATGGGTGGCGAGTTCGAGGTCACCGCACCCCTGCGCATCGCGCTCACCGGTGCGCCGATGCAGGCCAGCATCGACGGCAGCCCGGTCGCCTGGAACGCCTCGCACGCTTTGGAAAAAGGACAAAGGCTCAGCATCGGTGCCGTGCTGCGGGGCGGATACGGATACCTGCATCTGGGCGGCGGCATTGCAAGCGAGCCTTTTCTCGGTTCACGCTCGGCGCATCTGGCGGCACGGGTCGGCCGCGCGGTGGCCGTGGGCGATACGCTGGCAAACGGGCCGGACAAGGGCGAAGCGGGTATGAAAATCGCCGCCGAGGACCGGTTCGGCGGGGGCACGCTGCGGGTGGTGGCAAGTTTCCAGACCGCGCTGTTCGATGCCGAGACGCTGGCCCGGTTCGAGGCGACCGAGTTCCGCCGTGGCCCGCGCGCCAACCGGATGGGGATGCAGCTGGACAGCGACGGGCCGGGCTTTGCCGCCAAAGGGCAGCTCAACATACTGTCCGAGGTGATCTCGCCCGGCGACATTCAGATGACCGGCACCGGCAACCCGTTCATCCTGTTGCCCGAATGCCAGACCACCGGCGGCTATCCCCGGATCGCCACCGTACTGCCCTGCGACCTGCCGCGCGCGGCACAGACTCCGCCGGGGGGCGCGGTGCGCTTTCATTTCGTGCCTCTGGACGAGGCGGTCACCCTGCATGCGTCCTGGCTCAAGGATCTCGCGCGGCTTTCCTCGCGGGTGGAGCCGTTGGTGCGCGACCCGCATGACATTCCCGACCTTCTGTCCTACCAACTGATCGGCGGCGTCGTGTCCGCCAACGACTGAGGAGCATACCATGACCCAAGTGGACCTGAATGCGGACATGGGCGAAAGCTTTGGCCCCTGGAAAATGGGCGACGATGACAGCCTGCTGAAAATCATCACTTCGGCCAATATCGCCTGCGGCTTTCATGCGGGCGACCCGGACGTGATGGCAAGCACGATGGCGATTGCGGCGGAAAATGGGGTGGGCATCGGCGCGCATCCGGGCTTTCCCGACCTGCAAGGGTTCGGGCGCCGCAACATGAAGGTACCGTTGGCCTCGCTGCGCAACATGGTGCGCTATCAGCTGGGCGCGGCGCTGGGCATGGCGCGGGCGGTGGGCACGCAGGTCCGGCATCTGAAACTGCACGGAGCGCTTGCGAACATGTGCTCGGTCGATTTGGACATGGCGCGTGCCTGTTACCAGGGTGCGCTGGACGTGGACCCCGATATCATCATCATGGTGCTGGCGGTCACCAAGCAGGAACAGGCCGTACGCGAACTGGGCTGCAAATGGGTGGGCGAGATATTCGCCGATCGCGCCTATAACGACGATGGCACGCTGGTCGACCGGTCGTTGCCCGGCGCGGTGATCCACGATCCACATATCGCCGGGCCGCGCATTCTGGAAATGGTGCGAGCGGGTGCGATCATTACCGAAAGCGGCAAGCATCTGGAGACCTCGGTCGACACCATCTGCCTGCATGGCGACGGGCCGACGGCGGTTCAGATCGCCCGCTCGGTGCGGGCCTGCCTGGAAGAGGGCGGGGTAGAGGTGACAAAGTTCGAGCGCTAGGGTCTCACCACCGGGTCAGGGCGTCTTCGTCCTCTTCCTTGGAGGCGACCCAACCGGCACCAGCCCCGGTGATTTCCTTTTTCCAGAATGGCGCGCGGGATTTCAGATAGTCCATCAGGTATTCGGCGGCCTCGAATGCATCCTTGCGATGGGGTGCGGCGGTGGCCACCATCATGATGCGGTCGCCGGGGGCAAGGCGGCCATAGCGGTGGATCACCAGTACATCGCCCAGCGACCAGCGTTCCTGCGCCTCGGTCGCGATCCTGGTCAGCGCCTTTTCGGTCATGCCCGGATAATGCTCGATCTCCATCACGTCCAGATCGCCACGCGCCAGGTCGCGCACCACCCCGGTAAAGGTCACGATGGCGCCCATGCTGGTATCGGCGGCGGCAAAGGCGTTGGCCTCGGCGCCAAGGTCAAAAGGTTCCTGCTGCACCACCACGCGCATCGCGATCAGCCCCCGGTCATCGGCGGAAAGAACGCCACCTCGCGCACACCGACCAGCGGTGCATCAAAATCGGCCAGGTCCTGATCCAGCGCGACCCGCAGGGCGCTGAGATCGGCGAATGCCGCCTCGTAACGCGGCTCACGCGCGCGCAGCTCTTCGACCAGCTGCGCCACGGTTTCGGCTCCGGTCTCGACCCGCTCGCGCGGGATGCCGATCCGTTCGCGGACCCAGGCGAAATAGAGTACATCCATCAGCGCGTCTCCTTCAGGTGCGGCATGGCTTTACGTAGATAGTCGTAGCCGGTGATCAATGTCAGTGCCGCCGCGACCCACAACAGCCACAGGCCCAGACGCCCCGACCAGACCATACCGGCATCGACCCAGTTGAGGTCCGCAAAATCCTCTGGCCGCTTGGAAAGGTAGTGTTCGAAAATTCCCTGGGAAAACAGCGTGGCGATGGCGATCATCTGCGCAGTGGTCTTCCATTTTGCCAGTTTGGTGACCTTGAGAGTGCCTGCTACGTCTCCGAGATATTCGCGCAGACCCGAGACAAAGACCTCGCGGAACAGGATTACTGTGGCGGGCAGCACCAGCCAGGGTGTCCAGTGTTCGGCCGAATAACCCACCAGGATCATCAGTGCGATTACCACCATCGCCTTGTCGGCGATCGGATCCAGCATCGCGCCCATCTTGGTTTCCTGCTTCCAGGCACGGGCCAGATAACCGTCGAACCAGTCGGTCACCGCCGCCGAAATGAACAGCAACAGCGCGAACCAGTCCGCATAGGGCCGGGTGAAGTACAGAAACATGATGGCCAGACCCGGCGCCGCCAGCAGGCGCAGCAGGGTCAGGATATTGGGCAGGTTCCATTTCATGTCACGGGTCTACCCTGCACGAGGCGATTGGAAAAGAGGGCAGGCGCGCCGCATCGCTCACAGCGCCGCGCGCAGTTCTTGGATCAGCCTGTAGCGCAGGCCAAAGACGCTGTCGCTGGTGGGTTCGGCCTCGCAGGACATCCAGGCCACGACAAGTTCGCGCGCCGGGTCGGCAAAAACAAATTGCCCGTGAATGCCCATGCCATGGATCAGTGGCGCTTCGCCCGGATGGACATACCATTTCGAGCGATAGACCATGTCGAAATCGCTGAAGCGCTCGCCAAAATCGCCGCTGGTCCAGGCCTCGCGGTCGCCCGCGGTCGCGATATCCTCCAGCCATGCGGCGGGGATCACCTGCCGCCCGTCCGCACGCGCACCGCCCTGACAGATCAGCTGGCCGACCCGCGCCAGGTCGCGGGCGGTGACGCACATGCCGCCCGCCGCGCGTGGCCCGCCGATCCGGTCCACGGTGATATAGCCCGCCTTTTCCGCGCCCATCGGCTGCCACAGATGTTCGGACATCAGGTCGGCATAACGCCGCCCTGCCGCCCGCTCGATCACCCAGGCCAGAAGGTCGGTCACCGGCGAGACATAGTGGAACCGCCCGCCATGCGGACCGTCGCTTGCGGTCAGCATCATCTGGAAACTGCGCAGGTCCGGGGCCACCTCGCCGGGTTCGACCACGTTCCAGTTGGCCGCCTTGCGATAGGCGATGATCGGGCCAGATGTGGCGGTGTAATCCTCCGAGAATTCGACCCCCACCCGCATGTCCAGCGCCTGGCGCACGGTCGCCCCGGCATAGGCGGTGGGCGCGAGTTCGGGGATATAGTCGATGATCCCGGCCTCAAGATCCAACAGACCCTTGTCCGCGACAATCCCGGCCAAAAGGCCCAGCATGGATTTCGACACCGACATCAGGATATGCGGATCCTCGGCGGTCATGCCGTTGCGATAACGCTCATGCACGACCCTACCCTTGTGCAGCACCACCAGCGCATCGGTCAGGGTCGGGGCGAGGATATCGTCGATCACGGCATCCGACAGCAGCGGCGTACCCTGGTCCAGCGCCCAGACATCGTCCGGCGCGTTGGCGATCTCGGCCGAAGGCACAACCTCGCGTACATGGTGAAACGCCCAAGCCGAATAGGGTTGGGTACGCCAGTTCGCCAGCGTCGCCCGGTCGGCCTCGGCCGGTGGAAATCCCTGCATCAATGTCATCTGCTCTCCTCCCAGGTCAGACCCAACCGCAGGTCGGCGGGAAAGGCAAGTCAGCTTTCGTGGAAGAAGCCGTAGATTTTCTGCGCCAACCCTTCGGAGACACCCTCGACCGCGGTCAGATCGGCCAGATCCGCGCGGCTCACTGCCTTGGCGCTGCCGAAATGCGCCAAAAGCGCGCGTTTGCGCGCGGCGCCGACACCGGGGATATCGTCAAGTGGGGTGGCGCTCACCGCCTTGGCCCGCTTGGCGCGGTGGGTGCCGATGGCAAAGCGGTGCGCCTCGTCCCGGAGCCGCTGGATGAAGTACAGCACCGGATCGTTGCGTTTCAGGGCAAAGGGGCGCTGGCCGGTTCGGTGGAACTCTTCCTTGCCGTGGTCGCGGTCGACGCCCTTGGCCACGCCGACCATCGGGATATCCTCGACCCCGTGCGCCACCATGATTTCCTGCACCGCGCTGACCTGACCGGCGCCGCCGTCGATCAGCAACAGATCGGGCCACAGCCCTTTGTCGCGGTCCGGGTCCTCTTTCAGTAAACGGGCGAACCGGCGGGTCAGCACCTCTTTCATCATGCCGAAATCGTCGCCCGGCGTCAGGTCGTCGCCCCGGATGTTGAACTTGCGGTACTGGTTTTTCATCAGCCCCTCAGGCCCGGCCACGATCATGCCGCCGACCGCATTGGTGCCCTGGATATGGCTGTTGTCATAGACCTCGATCCGCTGCGGCGGGCCGTCCAGGTCGAAGGCCTCGGCCAGGCCGCGCAACAGCTTGGCCTGGGTGGCGCTTTCGGACATCCGCCGGGCCAGCGACTCGCGCGCGTTGCGCAGCGCGCCCGAGACCAGCTCGGCCTTCTCGCCGCGCTGGGGCACCAGAAGTTCCACCTTGCGCCCGGCCTTCTCGCTCAGCGCCTCGGTCATCAGATCGGCGTTCTCGATCGCGTCCGACAGGATCAACTGCCGGGGCGGTTCCTTGTTGTCATAGAACTGACCCAGAAACGCCTCCATCACCTCGGCCGCCGACACGTCCTCGCCCACGCGGGGATAGAAATCGCGGTTGCCCCAGTTCTGGTTGGCCCGGATGAAAAAGACCTGCACGCAGGCCTGACCGTTTTCCAGATGCAGCGCCACCACATCCGCCTCGGCCACGCCGCGCGGGTTGATGCCCTGAGTGCCCTGCACCGTCGTCAAAGCCCGGATACGGTCGCGCAACGCGGCGGCGCGTTCGAACTCCATAGCCTCGGAGGCGGCCATCATCTGGTCTGCCAGTTCCTCCTGCACTCGGGTCGAGCGGCCCGAGAGGAACCGTTCGGCATCCTTGACGGCGACGGCATAGTCGGCCTCGGATATGAGCCCCACGCACGGCCCCGAACAGCGCTTGATCTGGTAGAGCAGGCAGGGCCGGGTGCGGCTGTCGAACACCGCGTCCGTGCAGTTGCGCAGCAGGAACGCCTTTTGCAACTGGTTCAGGGTGCGGTTGACCGCACCGGCACTGGCAAAGGGTCCGAAATAGGTGCCTTTCTCCTTCTTCGCGCCCCGGTGTTTCTTGATCTGGGCAAAGGGATGGTCCTTGGCCACCAGGATATTGGGAAAGCTTTTGTCATCCCTGAGCAGCACGTTGTATTTCGGCTTGAGCTGCTTGATCAGGTTCTGCTCCAGCAGCAGCGCCTCGGTCTCGGTGCGCGTGGTCAGAAACATCATCGAGGCGGTCTCGCGGATCATCCGCTCGATCCTCGGGCTGTGACCCGGGCGGGCATAGTTCGACACACGCGCCTTGAGGTTACGGGCCTTGCCGACGTATAGCACCCGCGCCTGCGCATCGAGCATCCGGTAAACCCCTGGCGCGCCGCTCAGGGTGCGCAGATAGCCCTGGATACGGGCGTAGCCGGTCACGGGTGTGTCGGTGGTGTTGGGGGGTTGCTCAGCCATGGCTCTGACATACGATTCTCACCCCTTGGCTGCAATCTTCTGGTCGCCGGTTCAAGAGGAAACAAATCCACGATTGCTGTGGATAAGTCTGACAATAAGTTCGCGTAAGGTGGAAATTTCCCTGCAAACTCGGGCCCTTTGGTGATTTGCCTAAAAAATAGGCAGTCCTGGAAGACATTGTTTTCAAATGAAAAAATTTTGGTTTAAATACAAGTTCATGAAATCAAAGGGATTTTTGTAACGCTTTCGCAACGGAAATGTGAACGGTGCAAAACTTGAGCCGGAAAAACTCATTCAACCCCGATCACATCGGGTGTGCGCCATCCCAGGTGCTGCCCGCCATCTATGCAAAGCAACTGTCCGGTGACCGCAGGTGCGTCGAGGAAAAAACCCAAAGCGGCGGTGATATCCTGCGGGTTTGATCCACGCCCAGAGATTGTGTTGGCCCGCTGCGCTGCGAAATGCTCGGGCGACTGGCGGTGACCTTTCAGCGTCGGGCCGGGGCCGATCGCGTTAACCCGGATTGCGGGTGTCAGCGCCTGCGCGCTGGTTTGGGTCAGGGTCCACAATGCGGCCTTAGCCAAGGTGTAGGTCATGAATTCCGGCGTCAGCTTGCGCACCCGCATGTCGATCATGTTGACGATCAGCCCGGTCGCCATCGGCTCGCCAGCGTCGTCGGCGATGGGCTGCAACCCCTGCGCCGCCATCGACTGTGTCAGCACGAAGGGCGCGCGCAGATTGCTTTCCATATGCCTGTCCCAACTGGTCCGGCTGGCGCTGGTCAGGCTGTCGTATTCAAAGATCGAGGCATTGTTGACCAGGCAGGTGATCGGGCCCCCCAGCCTCTCTGCCGCCTCGGGCAGCAGCGCCTGTGTCTGCGCCTCGTCCAGCAGGTTGGCGGGCATGGCAACGGCCGCGCGACCCATGGACCGGATCTGGGCGGCAACCGCCTCGGCGTCGCGCTCGGAACTGGCATAGTGCACCCCGATATCGAAGCCACGCTGAGCCAGGTAGAGTGCCATCGCCTTGCCCAGCCGTTGCCCGGCCCCGGTTACCAACGCGCGTGCCATGTGGCTCTCCTCTCGCCGCCTAGATCAGAACGATCACCACGTAACCGATGTACATGGCGCTCAGCACCGCCCCCCAGAACCGGTTTATGTCAAGCTTGAAGAACACGAAAGGGATGAGCAGCAGCGAGGCGGCCAGCATCACCCAAAGGTCGAATTCCAAAAACGAAGGGTCAACCGGGATCGGTCCGAACAGGGTGGCGACACCGATGATCGCCAGCAGGTTGAACATGTTCGATCCGATCACATTGCCCAGCGCCACATCGGCCTGGCGCCGCAACGCGGCCATCACCGTGGTCGCCAGTTCCGGCAGCGAGGTGCCAAGGGCCACCAGCGTCAATCCGATCACCGTTTCGCTGACCCCATAGGTGCGCGCGATGACCGAGGCGTTATCGACCAACAGATGCGCCCCCATCGGCAGACCTAAAAGACCCAGCGCCAGGAACATGCCGATGCGCCACCAGGGCATGTTCGGGTCGGCCTCTTCCAGGACCTCCAGATCGTCATCCGCGCAGGGGTCGCCACAGGCCTTGCGATGGGCGTGTGCCTCGCGAAAGGCATTGGTCAGCATCAGACCCAGACCCGCCAGCAGGATCATGCCGCTGGTCACCGTGAATGTGCCGCAGAAGGCCAGCCCGATGAACAGGACCGAGGCCAGTAGCATCAGCACATAGTTGCGCCGCGTATCGCACTCACTGGTGTGCAGCGTCGCCAGCAGCGCGGGCAGGCCCAGCACTAGCAGGATATTGGCGGTATTCGACCCAACCACATTGCCCAGCGCGATACCGGGTGCGTTCTCCTGCACCGCCTTGATCGAGATCAGCAGCTCTGGCGCCGAGGTGCCAAATGCCACGATGGTCAGGCTGACGATCAGCGCCGGCACGCCCAGCCGCAGGCTGAGATTGACTGCGCCCCGCACCAGCGCGTCACCGGCCAGAAGCAGGATCAACAGCCCAAGGCCCGACAGGAGCCATGCCATCATGCCCGACCTCCATGTCCGCAGGCGCAGGGGCCCTTGCCGATCCGGTAGCGCCCGCAGCGCGGGCATTTTGCCGAGCTCAGCCGCCGCGCACCGGGAAACCGCAGCCGCCCGAACATGGCGAGAACCGCGATGGCGACCAGAAAGAGGGTGACGATCTTGACCAGCATGTCAGAGGCCGAACCGCGCGAAGGCGGCCCGTTCTTCTATGCCGCCCAGCGCGTCCTCGGCCAGCGACAGGCCAAACCGGGACCAGACCGGGCGGCGCAATCCGTAGCGGCGGAACCGCACCTTGTCGCCGAACCGTTCCTGCATCTTGGGTTTCAGATGTCCGATACCGTCGATTAGTCCCAGATCGCGCGCTCGCGCGCCCAACCAGATCTCGCCGGTGAAAAGGTCCTCGGACAGGTCCAGCCGTGCCCCGCGCCGGGCTTTTACGTGGTCGATGAAATTCTTGTGAATGTCGCCCAGAATGCCCTTGAGCCGGGCGATATCCTCGTCCTTTTCCGGGCTGAACGGGTCGAGCATGGATTTCGACTTGCCCGCCGTGTGGATCCGCCGTTCGATCCCCTGCCGGGCCAGGAACACATGCGCGCCAAAACCGGCCGAGATCACCCCGATGGATCCCAGGATCGAACTGTCGTCGGCCCAGATCTCGTCGGCGGCGCAGGCCAGCCAGTACCCGCCCGAAGCGGCCACATCCTCGACAAAGGCATAGACAGGCACATCGAGCTCGTCCGCCAGACGCCGGATCCGCGCGCCGATCAGCGAGCTCTGCACTGGTGAGCCGCCGGGCGAGTTGATCTCCAGCGCAATGGCCGCCGGTTTGCCCTTACGAAAGGCGCGTTCCAGCACGGGGGTCAGCGAGGTGTCATTGAGCGACCCGCGCCCGGTCATGCCGATGGCACCGGACAGGCGAACCACGGCCACCAGCGGCGGCTTTTTCAGAAAGGGCAGGGCGAGTGTCATGGCAGCCGATGTAGAGCTCCACTGTCCGACAAACAAGACGCGGACGGGAACAGAAACGCCGCGGCAACAATTTTCCCACACAATTGCGCGACTTGAAGGTCGGGCCTTTTCTATCACGCTTCGCGCGATGCCTCCGGCGGGAGTATTTTTCACCAGTAAGAAGCGCAAGTTGTTTGGGCACCCCGCCGTGGTTCAGTTGCGGATGCGCCAGCCAGTGCGGAAGATCCAGCAGATCAATAACAGGCACAGTCCGGTAAAGGCAGCGATGGCCAGAAGGCTCAGCGCAACCGGGACGTCCGCCAGCCCGTAGAACGACCAGCGGAAGCCTGAAATCAGGTAGACCACCGGGTTGAACAGCGTGATGGTCTGCCAGACCGGGGGCAGCATCGAGATGCTGTAGAACGTGCCGCCCAGAAAGATCAGCGGCGTCACCACCAGCTGTGGTACCAGCGACATCTGTTCGAAATTGCTGGCCCAGATGCCGATGATGAAGCCCAGAAGCGAAAAGCTCAGGCAGGTCAGAACCAGAAAGGCCACCATCGCCAGAGGGTGCTCGATGCGTAGCTCGACAAAGAAGCTGGCGGTCACCAGGATCACCACGCCCACGAAGAGCGCCTTGGTCGCCGCCGCGCCGACATAGCCGATGACGATCTCGATGAAATTCACCGGCGCCGACAGCAACTCGTAGATCGTGCCCAGGAATTTCGGAAAATAGATGCCGAAGGAGGCGTTCGAGATCGCCAGCATCACCACTGACAGCATCACCAGCCCCGGCACGATGAAGGCGCCATAGGAGACGCCCTCGATCTCCTGGATGCGGCTGCCGATGGCGGTGCCGAAGACCACGAAATAGAGTGAGGTGCTCAGCACCGGCGAAATGAAGCTCTGCGTCAGGGTGCGAAAGAACCGGGCCATTTCGAACCGGTAGATGGCGGCAATGGCGGCCCAGTTCATGGTGTTTCTCCCTTGACCAGGGTGACGAATATCTCTTCCAGACTTGATTGCCGGGTCGCTACATCGCGCAGCACCAGACCGGCCTCGGCCACATCGTTCAGCAGTTTGGTGATGCCGGTGCGGTCGGCATGGGTGTCATAGGTGTAAAGCAGCTCGTCACCCGCCCCGTTCAGTTCCAGATTGTGCCGGGCCAGCGCCGGTGGAATGGCCGTTATCGGGCGTGACAGCATCACCGACAGATGCTTCTTGCCCATCCGCGCCATCAGCTTGGCCTTGTCCTCGACCAGCAAGAGCTCACCCTTGTTGATCACGCCGATCCGGTCGGCAATGGCCTCGGCTTCTTCGATGTAGTGCGTGGTCAGGATGATGGTGACGCCCGCGTCCTTCAGCTCGGCCACGATGTCCCACATGTCCTTGCGCAGCTCCACATCGACCCCGGCGGTGGGTTCGTCGAGGAACAGCACACGGGGGTCATGCGCCAGCGCCTTGGCGATCAGCACCCGGCGTTTCATGCCGCCCGACAGTTCCTTGATCGCGTTGCGGCGCTTGTCCCAGAGAGACAGTTTGCGCAGCACCTCCTCGATCCGGCCGTCATCGGCGCGTTTGCCGAACAGCCCGCGCGAGAAACGGACGGTGTTCATCACCTTCTCGAACGGTTCCAGCGCGATCTCTTGCGGTACCAGCCCGATCATCCGGCGGGCGGCGCGGAAATCGGTCTGGATGTCGTGGCCGCCCACGGTCACGCTGCCCGAGGTCGGCGTAGTGATGCCGCAGACGGTCGAGATCAACGTGGTCTTGCCGGCGCCATTGGGGCCGAGCAGCGCCAGAATCTCGCCCTCGCGAATGTCGAGCGAGATGCCCTTGAGCGCCTCGAACCCGTCGGCATAGGATTTCCGCAGGTCCCGGATCGAAAGAATGGTCGTCATGTATTGGTCCCGTTCTCGCGGCGAACCTACAGGCTGGATCGGGGCAGGAACAGGCCGAAGTTGCCCAAGCTCCGGGCCGCCTCGCCGTCAGTCGCGACCAGTGAGCCGACCCAGCCAGCCTTTCTTTTCCTCCGGTGCGTCCTTGTCCTCGTCCGCGGGTGGTGGCGCGAATTGCGCCGTCAGCCTGTCAAAAAACTGGTCAGCCATTTTCTTGGCAAAGCCGTCGATCAGGCGGCTGCCCAGCTGCGCCAGTTTGCCGCCGACCCGGGCCTCGACATCATAGCTCAGCAAGGTGCCGCCGCTCTCCGAAGGCGCGAAGCGCACGCTGGCGCCGCCCTTGGCAAAGCCTGCCGCGCCGCCCTTTCCCTCGCCTGCGATGGTCAGTGACTCGCCCGGAACCATGTCCGACATGGTCACGGTTCCCTGGAATGTTGCCTTTACCGGCCCAACCTTCTGCACGACGGTGGCGGTGTATCCCTCCTCGGGATTGCCGGTCACCTCCTGCGCGCCGGGCACGCAGGCCAGAAGCACCGTCGGATCCAGCAGGGCGGCATAGACGGTGGCGGGGTCTGCCGCGATTTCGCGGGTATCGCTCATCTGCATGGGGCGCACTCCTTGTCGCAAAGGCCAGGTTTGATCCAGACCTAGCCCCCTCTGTGGTCGCAAGCAACACGGGGCGCCATCGAAATACGGAATTGCACACCGGCATACCCGTGATACCCCTGTTGGCGGAGCCCTGTCACAGATGGAACGCGCGACGGATGAAGCAAACCAGTGCAGCCATGGCTACGGCCGGTATTGTCTATGTCCTGGTGGGCATGACCGCGATTTCGATCAACGACATGCTGATCAAGCAGCTGTCGGGCGATTACCCGCTGCACCAGATCGTCTTTGTCCGTTCGGGTGTGGGGATCCTGTTCTCGCTGATTCTGGTCCAGGCCGAAGGTGGTCTGTCGATCCTGAAAACCCGCCAACCCTTCCTCCACCTGCTGCGGGGCCTCCTGGTGGTGGTGTCCAACATGACCTATTTCGTGGCGCTTGCGGTGATGCCGCTGGCCGACGCCACCGCGCTGTTCTTTGCCGCGCCGCTCTTCATCACGCTGCTGTCGATCCCGATCCTCGGTGAACGGGTGGGGCCGATGCGGATGGCTGCCGTGGTCGTTGGCTTTGGCGGCGTGATCCTGATGCAGCGCCCGTGGGAGGGGACGGCCGCGCTGGACGTCAACCGTCTTGTGTTGCTGCTCCCGGTCGTCTCGGCGCTCACCTATGCGCTGTTGCAGCTGATGACGCGCAAGCTGGGTGCAACCACTCGCGCCTCGGCTCTGGCAGTCTATATCCAGGCGATCTTCATCGTGGTGTCAGCCTTGTTCTATGTGATCGCCGGCGACGGGGATTTTGTCCAAGGGGTCAGCGACCCCAGCCTTATCTTCCTGCTGCGGGCATGGATCTGGCCGGGGGATGGCGACTGGATCTACCTGCTGGGCTTGGGCCTGAATTCTGCCGTCATCGGATATTGCCTGGCGCAGGCCTATCGGCTGGCCGATGCAGCCACGGTTGCACCATTCGAATACGTCGGCCTGCCGCTCGCCGTGCTCTGGGGTTGGCTGATCTGGAATGAACTGCCCGATTGGGAGGTCTGGGCCGGTATGGCTCTGATCGCGGGATCGGGTCTGTTCGTGTTCTTCCGCGAGCGGGCCAAGGCCCGCGTGGTCGCCCGGGCCGAGGTCAAGGCGCGTTACTAGAAAGCTCCGCCTGCAACCGCGCCCGCCGGATTTCGCTCAGCCGGTTCTGCACCAGTTCCAGGTGCAGACGGGCGTCGTACTGGCTCTGCCGATAGGCGGTCGGCAGGCGCATCGCCGCCAGGCGGTCCTCCACTTCGGCCAGCCGCACCTGCATGTCCGAAAGGTCATCCGTCGAAGGATTGCTGGCCAATTCCTCCTCGACGCGGCGGATTTCGGGGTAATAGCGCCAAACCCGCCAACGCATCAGATAGGCATAGGCCGCCGGTATCAGCCGCAGTAGCGGCACAACCACGAAGAAGAACGGCAGCACCAGCAGAAGCACTCGGTTGATCTGTGCCGCCACCCAGTAAGGCAGCCAGTTATGCCAGGTCGATGGCCCTTCCAGGATCAGTTGGCGCGCGGTGTTGTTTATCACCAGCCCGGTGCCTTCGATTGAAGGGAACCGGCCCGGATCGGTGATGATGCCCCGGCCGCCATGCAGCTCGATCGCCGCCATGGCCAGCCGGTTGACCAGCGCCGGATGCAACTCTGCCTGCACCGCCAGCCGCGCCTCCAGCGCGACCAGCGTACGTTCCACCGGCGGTAGAACCGGCGCCAGCGACATGCCGCCCGCCGGTACCGTTACCACGCCGGCATATTCCATCCGGCGCGAGATCGCCTCGACATGGTCCAGCGGCAGAACCCCCAGCGACAGATGGCCATAGGCTTCGATCAGATAGGGTGCGTCGACCGGTGCCACAAATGTGGCAATGTCGATCTCGTCGCGCTCGACTGCATCGGCGGCCTTGGCATAAGGCATCGGCACATGGGTGTTCGCCTCATGGCGCAGACCCACGGCGGCTTCGAAATCGCGGAACGCCGCCTCGGTTCCCGAGCCGGGCATGCCGCTGGCGATCCGCAGCCCCGACCAGTTGGCCGGGTTGCGCGGGATCGGCGCGTCGCGCCGGATCAGAAACACCATGGGTTCATAGAAAATCGTGCCGACCGCCTCGACCGTGGCGCTTGGGACAGCAATGCCGCCCTGCAACAGCGCGGCGTCGACCTTGCCCTCGGCGATCAGCCAGGCGTTTTCGGCTGATCCTGCCGTGTACACGATGTCCAGCTGAATACGGTCCCGGGCCAGCACTGTCTGGTACTTTCCGGCGATCTGCGCATAGGCGCCGTTCTCGGGTCCGGCCGCCATGACAAACCGGTCGGGAGGATGCAAATGGTCAAAGAGCGCCCAGAGTATCGCCAGAATAACGGCTATGCATATAAGCAGCCAGGCGCGCATCGTTCCCCCAAGACCATGACACAGTCCGGAATGACGCTATTGGCCGGGACCCCGCAAGGCAAGCCCCTCGGCAGGGGCGATCCTATGCCGCCACGTCCTCCGAGCCAATGGTGCCTTGCCCGCTCTGCCGTCCGGCCAGAAAGCGCACCGTCCGGTCCAGTGCCTCAGCGTCGCGCAGGATCCGGGCATGCCCCAGACCTTCGGTCGCGACCAGACGGGCGCCGGGCCAGTGGCGTATCAGGGTGGCTCCGTCGGAAAAGGGAACAATGCCATCGCCCCGATCATGAAAGACGAGCAGGGGCCGTGTCATGGTCCGGGCGATGTTGCGCCCGCGCAGCGCCTCCATCGGAACGCCCAGCCGGGTTTCCAGCCGGCGTTGCGTCCGGCCTGCGACCCGGGTCGAGAATCCGAGAAAACGCGCGACCCGGAACAGATGGCCCTCCATGTCCTCGGGCGGTGCAAAATAGACGAGCCGCCCGGTTTCGGCCCCCTCGCTCAACGCCAGTGTCATTGCGGCGGCGCCGACCGAATGCGCCACGACTCCGGCCAGCGGGCCGAGGTGACCCGCGACCTGCAAGACCACCTGCGCATATTCGGGCAGAGAGAACCGTTTGCCCGGCGCCGCGCCATGTCCGGGCGCGTCAAAGGCGACAACGCTGAACCCGGCGGCGGCCAGGGGCGCGGCAAAACCCGCCATCTGGCTGCCGCGTCCGCTCATGCCATGGATCAAGAGCACCGTCGGCCCATTGCCCCAGCGATAGAGCGGAATACGCAGACCCTCGGCCAATTCCAGATGACCGGTCCGCGCGTCGGCCATCCGGTCCGCTTCGTGCGGCTGAACCGCATACCGGCGCGGCGTTGTGAACAGGCGCTCAAGAACCCCCGCCGAAAGCCCCGGTACCGCGCGCGAGGCGAGGGCGGCCGCCGTCCTCGTCAACCGTATCATCAGCGGGTCGGGGCGGCCGGGCTGGCGGGACTGGCCAGAGGGATGTGTGATCGACATTCCTGATTCCCCGTAAGTTCTAAAACAGAACTTACTATGCATCAGTAAGTTCCAATTTGGAACCCATAAGTTTCGTGCTAAGTCTGCGGACATGAAATGGAGCGATCTCGATCACGATTCCTGCCCTGTCGCCCGCGCCATGTCGGTGGTGGGCGACCGTTGGACCCTGCTTATCCTGCGCGAGGCGTTTCTGGGCACCCGCCGGTTCGACGGGTTTCAGGACCGCCTCGGTATAACCCGCCACCTTCTGGCGGAACGGCTTAAGAAGCTTGAGGCGCTGGGCCTGATGCACCGCGTGCCCTATCAAGAGCGGCCCCTCAGGCATGAATACCGGCTGACCCCGGCGGGACGTGCCTTTGGCCCGGTCATGCTGATGCTGGTCGATTGGGCCACCGACAACCTGCCCAGCGATCTGCGACCGCCGATCCGCGTCGTCTCGCACACGGACGGGCACGAGGTCGATCCGGTTGTGGTCGACCGCACCACCGGCGCGCCGCTTACCTATGAAACGATGCGTCTCCGGCGAACCTAGCGGTTGCCTTTCGGGATCGCCTCGTTCGCCGTCCAGTCCCAGGTGCCCTGGTCGCGCTCGTCCACCGCCTGTTTCCAGCCCACCGCCTCGGCGCGCTCCTTGAAATGGATGCCTTCCGGGCTGTGCCGGGTGATGCCGTCGAAAATCGTCGCCAGCCGCTGCGTCTGCATCAGCCCGGTCTGCTCGATCGCCTGGTTGATCACCAGTTTCTGCATCGCCAGCTGGTTGATCGGCACGGTGGCCATGCGCGCGGCCAGCTCCTCGACCCGGTCGTCCAGCTGGTCGGCCGGCACCGCCTCCAGCACCAGCCCCATGTCCGCCGCCTGACGCCCGGTGATCTTGTCGCCGGTGAACAGCATCCGCTTGGCCCGCTCGGCGCCCAGCCGATAGACCCACATTGCGGTAGTAGGGCAACCCCAGACCCGTGTCGGCATGTACCCGATCTGCGCGTCTTCGGCCATGATCGTCATATCGGCGCACAGCGCGATATCCGACCCGCCCGCCACCGCGAAGCCGTGCACCTTGCACAGCACCGGTTTCACCGCCCGCCAAAGCGACATGAAATGTTGGGTATTGGCCCACATGAACCGGTAATCCTTGATCGGGTCCCAGGGCATCGGCTGGGTCACATCGCCCGCCCCGTTGCCCTCGGCGTAATAGGTCAGGTCATAGCCCGCGCAAAACGCGCGCCCCGCCCCGGACAGCACCATCACATGCACACCCGGATCGGCATCGGCCCGTGCCACGGCAGCGGCCAGCGCACCCGGCAGCTCGTCATTGATGGCGTTCATCACCTCGGGCCGGTTCAGCGTGATCCGGGCAATGCGCCCGTCCTTTTCATAGGCAACAACGGACATGTCTTCCTCCCTGATTACACCCCAGCAGAGCATGTGAAACGGCGCGCACAAAACGCAACGCCACGTCATGCGGCACCGCCGCGCTTGATTTCGGCGCGCGGGGCCGGGAACCTGCCACAAAGAAAAGGAGAGCATAATGCTGAACGGCATCCGCATCGTCGAGATCGAGGGGCTGGGCCCCGGACCTTTTGCCGCCATGCTGCTGGCGGATCTGGGCGCCGATGTGATCACCGTGCACCGCAAGGGCGGCGCGGTAACACCAGGCATGCCGGAGCGTTCGCTTCTGGATCGCGGCAAACGCTCCATCGCACTTGATCTCAAGGATGCCGCCGACGTCGCCACCGCCCGCGCCCTGATCGCCAGCGCCGATGCCCTGATCGAAGGCTTCCGCCCCGGCGTGATGGAGAAGCTTGGCCTCGGCCCCGAGGATTGCCATGCGCTGAACCCGGCGCTGGTCTATGGCCGGATGACCGGCTGGGGTCAGGACGGGCCGCTGTCCCATGCCGCGGGGCATGACCTCAACTACATCTCGCTCTCGGGCGCGCTCTGGTACGGTTCGGCCCCCGGCGACGCGCCGCAAACGCCCGCCACGCTGGTGGGTGATATTGGCGGCGGCGCCATGTATCTGGTCACCGGCCTGCTGGCCGGCCTGCTGAACGCCCGCGCCACCGGGCAGGGCACCGTGGTCGATGCCGCGATCTATGACGGCTCGGCCCATATGATGAATCTGCTGATGAGCCTCGGCCAGACCGGCAACCTGTCCGAGACACGCGGCCGCAGCCTGCTCGACGGCCCGCATTGGAGCCGGACCTATAGCTGCGCCGATGGCGGTCATGTCACCGTGCAATGCCTGGAACCGAAATTCTACGCGCATTTCCTCGACCGCCTCGGCCTGTCAGACGACGCTGAGTTTCAGCAGCAATTCGCACCGAAACTCTGGCCCGCGCTCACCACCCGCCTCGCCGCACTCTTCGCCACAAAGCCGCGCGACCACTGGACCACGCTCTTCCTCGGAACCGACGCCTGCGTCGCCCCGGTGCTCAGCCCGCAAGAGGCGCAGCACCACCCGATGAACGCCGCCCGCCGCACCTGGGCCGAGATCGACGGCACGCTCCAGGCCGCACCTGCGCCCCGCTTCAAAGACCGCGACTGGCAACCAAAACCAAGCCCCGCGCGCGGCGAACACACGGCGGAAATCCTTGCAGAACTGGGCCAGCCCGGGACTCCCTGACCCGCCCCTTCATTTCGCCCAAAATACTCCGGGGAGCGCGAGGGGCAGCGCCCCTCGCTCCTGCACTCACCGCCCGCGCACCGTGTCGATCATAAGCTGCACGTTTGCAGGATCGGCATCCGGGGTGATGCCATGGCCCAGGTTGAAGATATGCGGCCCCTCCGAGAAGGCATCGACAATGCGCCGCGTCTCATCCACCAGCGCCTGACCGCCGGTCACCATGTGCGACGAGGCCAGGTTGCCCTGCACGCAGCCGTCCAGCTGAACATACGCCGCCGCCCAGTTCGGCGTCACCGAATTATCCAGCGCCACGCAATCGACGCCGGTGGCCTTGGCAAATCCGACATAGCCCTCACCCGCCTCGCGCGGAAATCCGATCACCGGGATACCCGGGTGGCGCGCTTTCAGGGCCTGGGTGATCTCGCGGCAGGGTTCCAGCGCATACTTGGTGAAGGCCTCGCCCTTCAGCGACCCGGCCCAGCTGTCGAATATCTTTACCACTTCGGCCCCCGCCTCGATCTGGGCGCTCAGGTATTCGATGGTGGCCGCTGTCAGCCGTGCGATCAGCGCGTCGAACAGCTCCGGGTTCCCCTCGCGCAGTGCATGCGCCGGGCCTTGGTCCGGCGTGCCGCGCCCGGCGATCATATAGGTGGCCACCGTCCAGGGCGCCCCGGCAAAGCCGATGAGCGCTGTCTCTGGCGGCAATTCGCGGGTCAGGATGCGCACCGTCTCATAGATCGGCGCCAGCGTCTCGTGGATCGCCTCCACCGGCTTCAGCCGGTCGAAATCCGCCTGCGCCCCGATGGTCGACAGACGCGGCCCCTCGCCGGTCTCGAACCACAGATCGGCGCCCAGCGCCTGCGGCACCAACAGGATATCGGCAAACAGGATCGCCGCGTCGAAGCCATAGCGGCGGATCGGTTGCAGCGTCACCTCGGCCGCCAGTTCGGGATTATAGCACAGCGACAGGAAATCGCCCGCCTGCGCGCGGGTGGCGCGATACTCGGGCAGGTACCGTCCGGCCTGCCGCATCATCCAGATCGGCGGGGTGTCCAGCACCTCGCCCGCCAGCGTTCGCAGCAGTTTCTTTGTCTCGGCCATATCCGCCCCCATCCTTCACTTTGCGCCACGGGTCTGCCTTCGGCGGCAATTTGTCAAGCGCAGCCCCCATTGTCAGGGCAATGTGACGCGACTATTGCTGGCGTCCATGAAAATCGTACTTCCCTCTCCCGCATCGCCGCTCAAGATCGGCACCCGTGGCTCGCCTTTGGCGCTGGCGCAGGCGTTCGAAACCCGCAGGCGTCTTGGCGCCGCCTTCGACCTGCCCGAGGACGCGTTCGAGATCGTGGTGATCTCGACCACTGGCGACAACCGCGCGATGATCGAGGCGGACCGCCCGCTGAAAGAGATCGGCAACAAGGGCCTCTTCACCAAGGAGATCGAAGAGGCGATGCTGCGCGGCGATATCGACATCGCCGTGCACTCGACCAAGGACATGCCAGTGGAGCAGCCCGCAGGCCTGGTGCTTGACACCTTCCTGCCGCGCGAGGATGTGCGCGACGCCTTCATCTCGCCCAGCCATTCGGCAATCCGCGACCTGCCGCAGGGCGCCGTGGTCGGTACCTCGTCGCTGCGCCGCAAGGCGCAGTTGCTGAACCGTCGACCCGACCTCAATGTGGTCGAGTTCCGGGGCAACGTGCAGACCCGCCTGCGCAAGCTCTCCGAAGGTGTCGCCGAATGTACCTTCCTCGCCATGGCAGGCATTCGGCGGCTCAATATGGCCGATGTGCCCGCCACCGCAATCTCGCCTGACGACATGCTGCCCGCCATCGCGCAGGGTGCCATCGGGATCGAGCGACGCGCCGATGATACCCGCGCCGGTGACATGCTCTCCGCCATTCACCATGCCGAGACCGGTTTGCGGCTGGCCGCCGAGCGCGCGCTGCTCGCCGCACTCGACGGATCCTGCGAGACCCCTATCGCTGGTCTGGCTGAGTTGGACGGCAACACCCTGCGCCTGCGCGGCGAGGTGCTGCGCCCCGACGGGTCCGAGGCGATCGCGCTCGACCGCAGCGGCGACGTGGCCGACGGCCCGGCGCTGGGCACCCAGATGGCGTGTGACCTGCTGGCACAAGCGGGACCGGGCTTCTTCGCCTGGCGCGACTGACTACGCGCGCAGTCTTTCCGGCTTTGTCATCGCCGGTTCCCCGGGCATAGTAGGCGGGGCGCATTCCTGCGCCCGTCCGGAGACCTTGCATGGACCGCCGCTTGACCACCATCCTTGCTGCCGACCTGTCAGGCTACTCGCGCCTGATGGCTGCGGACGAGGAAGGCACGGTCACCCGCTTGCGCCACCTCTTCGCCGACATCGTCCAGCCCGACCTTTCCCGCGAGGGCGGGCGGCTGATCAAAACCATGGGCGACGGCATGCTGGCCGAGTTCGCCTCGCCCGTCGCCGCCCTGCGGTCGGCCGTCGCCATCCTGCAACGGGTGGCGCGCGACCAGGCCGAAACCGCCCCCGATACCCGGATGTTGTTCCGGGTCGGCATCCACCTGGGCGACGTGATCAGCGATGGCGACGATATCCTCGGCGACGCGGTCAATATCGCCGCCCGGCTGGAAAGCCTGGCCACTCCCGGCGGCATCTGCATCTCCCGCAGTGTCCACGACCAGGTGCGCGGCAAGGTCGCGGCCGAGCTGATCGCGCTGGGACCGCAGCCGGTCAAGAACATCCCCGACCCGGTCGAGGTCTGGCGTGTAGGCGCAGAAGGCATCGCCTGCGCTACGGGCACCCCATTGATGCGCACCGAACTGCCCGCCGTGGTCATCCTGCCCTTTGACAACATGTCAGCCGACCCGGAACAGGATTTCCTGGCCGACGGCATCGTCGAGGACGTGACCACCGAACTCAGCCGGTTCCGCACCCTGACCGTGATCGCCCGAAACTCGGCCTTTGCCTTCAAGGGCAGCCACAAGGACGTGCGCCAGATCGCTGAGGAACTGGGCGTGCGTTATGTGGTCGAGGGTTCGGTCCGCCGCGCGGGCGACCGGCTGCGCGCCACCGCTCAGCTGATCGACGCCCGCACAGGTGCCCATGTCTGGGCCGAACGCTGGGACCGGACCATGGCCGACCTGTTCGATCTGCAAGACGAGCTGACCGCCGCCATCGTGTCCGGGGTGGAGCCGGAACTGGGCGCGCACGAACGCAACCTTGCCCGCCGCAAACCCACCGACAGCCTGACTGCCTGGGAGATGTGCCAAAAGGGTTATTCCGAATTCACCCGCTACACCGACGAGGGTTATTCGCAGGCACATGCCTTCTACACCCGCGCCATTGCCGCCGATCCGGATTTCGCCCTGCCGCACGCGCTGCTGGCACGCCTCGCCTGGGTGAAGGTCATCACCGGGCGGTCGCGCGACCCGGCCGCCGAAATCTCGACTGGGCTAGACCATGCTGCGCAAGCCATCGAGCGCGACGATCGCCTTGAAATCGGTTATGTCGCGCTGGGCGTCCTGCTGGCCATAACCGGGCGGGAACAGGATGCCGCCGACGCGCTGGACAAGGCCGAGGCGCTCAATCCCAACAACGCGGTGCTGCATTTCGGTCGCTGCCACGCCTGCCTGTTCATGCAAAGGCTCGATTGCGACCGGCTGGAACGGGCCGCCCGCACCGCACTGCGCCTGAACCCAAAGGACCCGATGGCCTGGGGCTTCTGGTTCCAGCTTGGCAATGCCTTCACCTTTCGCAACACCGACGCCGCCGATCCCGAGGCGCTGGCCGCCTATGAGACCGCCTGCCGGTTTCCCAATGCGGACTACTTCGTCTTCATGGCGACTGCCCTGAAACACGCCAAGCTTGGCAACCGGGACAAGGCCGCGCATTACCTTGCTCAAGCACGCGAAAGATACCCGGCCCTGACGGCTGAATTCTGGCGCCGCGCCTTCCGCTTTCCGATCTGGGCGCGCTGGGTTGCGGCCGACGAAGCCAATCTCCAGATCCTGATCGATCTTGGCCTGCCGGCCCAATGACGTGGCGCTCTGTTTGACAGGCCCGTCCCCGACCTGAGACCCTGTCTGTCAGGGAGGACGCAACATGACACCGGGCAAGGCCTATCTCAGCACCGAGGAAATCCGCCCCCTGGCCGAACGGTCGGACCTGATGGGCGTCTGGCTGGTTGCGCATTGCTGGGGCACCATCGCGCTGGCGGTGGCGCTCTTCGGGCTCTGGCCCAATCCGCTGACCTTTGTCCTGGCGGTGATCGTGATCGGCTCGCGCCAGCTGGGCCTTGCCATCCTGATGCACGAGGCGGCGCATAACGCGCTCTTCCGCAACCGGCGGTTCAACGACATTGTAGGCGAATGGCTCTGTGGCCGACCGATCCTGGCGGAACTGGCGGCCTATCGCCATTATCACCTGACCCACCACCGCTTTACCCAGACAGACAAGGACCCCGACCTTGTCCTGTCGTCGAAATTCCCCACCTCGCATGCCTCTATGCGGCGCAAGTTCGCCCGTGATCTGACCGGGCGCACCGGGATCAAACAGCTGACCGGCCAAATCCTGATGTCCTTCCGCCTCGCTGGCGATGACGAGGCGATTAAGGCTGCGGCTTCGGATTTCGCGCAAAGCTTCAAGGCGCCGCAACTGTGGAAATCGCTGCCGATCTTCCTTGGCGTGGCCCTGCTGATCAGCCTTGTCGGCGACTGGTGGTGGGGGCTGGCCTTCTGGCTGCTGCCCTATCTCACCTGGTTCCAGTTCGTCCTGCGTATCCGCAATATCGCCGAACATGGCGCCACCGAACAATCCGAGGATCCGTTCCGGAACGTCCGCACCACCCTTGCCGGTCCGATCGCACGGCTGCTGGTGGCGCCCTATTGGGTGAACTACCACCTAGAACATCACATGATAATGCATGTGCCTTGCTACAACCTGCCACGGATGCACGCGCTGTTGCTGGAAAAGGGGCTCGGCGCCCGGATGAAAACCGCCCCCAGCTATGGCGTCGCGCTGCGCGAGGCGGGCTGGCGCAGCGCATGAGCATTTTTCATGTCGCGCGGCCCGAGAAATCCGCTACCCTAAGAACCGCAAAGCATTTTTGTGCAGGAGATCTTGATGACACGGCGCAAGACGGCACTGGCGCTGCTGGGCGCGGGCCTTTTGGCCCCCAGCATGGCGCTCGCCTTTCAGGCCTTCAACCGGTTCGAGGTCTATCCCGTCAGCAAAGGCGTGATCGAGGTTGTCAACCGCAACGGCTCGGCGCCTAAGGATTTCTGGTGCGGCGCGGGTGACTATGCCATCCGCGTGCTGCGCACCAGCGCCACCCAGCGGATCTATTTGGTCCGCCCGGTGGGCCCCGCGGTCACGGTCAAGGGCCGCAAGGGCGTGCATTATGCGCTGCAACCGCCGCCGGGGGTCAACACCACGCCGGGCTATTCGGTCAGCGTCAAGGTCGTCGGCGACAATATGACCGCCTCGATGGCGCAGAACTACTGCTACGACCGGCTCGAGGAGGATTTCTGGCTCCGGCCCTGACCGATCGGAAACCCTCCCGCCGCTTCATTTCGCTGAAAATACTCCGGGGGAGTCGCCGCCAGGCGACGGGGGCAGCGCCCCCTTTCCCCGGTCAGATCCATTTTGCCAGCGGCGGCAGGCTCATCAGCACGGCATTTGCATCGTGGCCTGTCTCCAGTCCGAATTTGGTGCCCCGGTCATAGACCAGGTTGTATTCGGCATAGAGTCCCCGATGCACCAGTTGGGCCTCTTTCTCGGCCTCGCCGAAGTCCTGCACCCGGCGGCGCTCCACCAGCGGCAGATAGGCCGGCAGAAACGCCCGCCCGATATCCTGCGTCAGTGCGAAATCGGCCTGCCAGTCGTGGGTGCAGAGATCATCCATGAAGATACCGCCGACGCCGCGCGCCCGCTTGCGGTGCGGGATATAGAAATACTCGTCCGCCCAGGCCTTGAGCCGGGGGTAGTGGTCGTCCCCATGTGGGTCCAGATGGGCCTTTTGCGTGGCGTGGAAATGCGCCGTGTCCTCGGCGTATTCGATACAGGGGTTCAGGTCCGACCCGCCCCCGAACCACCAGGCATGCGGGGTCCAGAACATCCGCGTGTTCATGTGCACCGCCGGAACATGCGGGTTCTGCATATGCGCCACCAGGCTGATGCCCGAGGCCCAGAAGCGCGGATCGTCCGCCATCCCGGGAATGCCTTTGCGTGCGGCCATCGCCGCCTGCGCCCGCTCGCCCAGCGTGCCGTAGACGGTCGAGATGTTGACACCCACCTTCTCGAACACCCGGCCGCCCCGCATCACGCTCATCAGCCCGCCGCCCGCATCCGATCCATCGTCCGACTGGCGCGTGGTCTCGGTCACTTCGAACCGGCCCGGCGCCAAGTCGCTGAACGGCCCTTCGGCGTGGCTATCCTCCAGCCCTTCAAAGGCGGCAACGATCTGGTCGCGCAAATCCCGGAACCAGGCGGCGGCGGTGGATTTCTCGGTTTCGAACATCTGATTTTCCTTCAATGGGCGGGTGCTGCCACCGGGTCCAGCAGGGTGCGCCCGCCATCCACCGTCAGGATCTGCCCGGTCATGAAGCTCGACGCGTCCGAGGCCAGATATTGCGCGGTCTCCACCAATTCGTTCGCGGCGGCAACCCGGCCCAGCGGTGTATGCCGCTCGATATCCTGGCGGAACTCCCGGTTCTCCCTGAGCGTGGCCTGCAACGAGGCGCTCAGCACCGAACCGATAGCAATGGCGTTCACCCGGATCCGGTGCGGTGCCAGCGCCACCGCCAGCGAGCGGGTCATCTGGTCCTGCGCGGCGGTCGACACCGAATAGGCCATCAGGTCGGGATGGGTTCGCCGGGCGGCCACCGACGAGATGTTGATGATCGCGCCCGCAGGCCCTTCGCCATCCTCACCCGCTTGTTTGATCATCCGCTTCGCCACCGCCTGGCTCAGGCGAAAAGCGGGAAACAGGTTCTGGTTCAGCAGGGTGCGGATGGTGTCGTCCTCGGGATCCAGTGGATCCGTAGGGACCACTTGCCGCGCGCCGTTGACCAGAATGTCGATCTGCTCGAACGCGTCGATCGTGGCCGACAGCAGATTGGCGATGGTCAGCCGCTCGCGCAGGTCGCCCGCGAAATACCGGATCTTGCCCTCTTCGCCCAGATCGCCCAATTCCTCGGACAACCCCTTTTCGTCGATATCGGCGAACATGACATTCGCTCCGGCCGAGGCGAACTGGCGGGCAATGGCGAGGCCGATGCCGTTGGCGGCCCCGGTCACGATGGCGGTCTTGCCGGTAATGGAAAAGGACATGAGCTTCCTCCTGACTCGGGGCGCAACTTAGCCGGGATCACCGCTGGGGGCGAGAGGCATGCAGCACCTTGAAGCGGGCGTCGCCCGCCACCTCGGCCACCTGCGCGAAATGCCGCGACAGCGCCGCCTCATAGGGCAGGTGACGGTTGGCCACCATCCACAGCTGACCCGAGGCGACGAGCAGCCGCGCGGCGGCCGCGATAAATCCCTGGCCCAGCTCCGGCTCGGCGGCGCGGCCGGTGTGAAACGGCGGGTTCATCACCACCGTGTCGATGTTTTCGGGCGCCTTCCACGTAAGTGCATCGGACCAGTGAAAATGCGCGCGCGGTTCGTCCACGTTTACCCGGGCGCACTCCAGCGCCGCGTGATCGGCCTCGACCAGATGCACCGCCTTGACCCCCTCGCGCGACAAGAGCCCGGCAGACAGATAGCCCCATCCGGCACCCAGATCGGCAATCACCTTGCCGGGCTTTTTCGGCAGCGCCGCCAGCAGCAGGGCCGAGGCCGGGTCGATCCCGTCGGCGGAAAACACGCCCGGCGCGGTCCGGAATCCCTCTACCTCCTGCGCCTCGGGTGCGGCCCAGTCTGAGAAATCGGCCCCGTCGGCCCGGAACCAGAAGATCTTGCCATGCGCCTTGGACAGCGGCCCTTCGACCGCGACCCGCTTGCGGATGTCCTTCAACAGGCTGTCGATGCCATCGGTCTTGGCCCCGTCCACCACGACCACGCCCGAGGCGCGGCGGCAGGCATCCGCCACCATCGCCCGCGCCTGTGCCTTGGCGCGCGGCAGGAACACGATTGCATCCGTACAGGGCGCCTCCGACCGTGCCACCGTGTCAAAGCCTAGGCGCGCGAAATGGTCGTGATGGGGCCGAAACGGCTGCACCACCTGCGCGCCTTCGGGCAGGGCCGACAGGTCCTGCGCCGGGGTCGGCCCCAGAACAGACAAGGGCGGGCTCAGGACAAGGCCCGAGGCTAAGGCCAGCTCAAGACGAGGGGACATCGGCGTTTTCCGTTCCAGAGGGGGCAGGCGGCGCTTGCCGTCAGTCCTCTTTCTCCATGGTGCATTGCAGCGGGTGCTGGTGGCGGCGGGCGAAATCCATCACCTGTCCCACCTTGGTTTCCGCCACCTCGTGGCTGAACACGCCGACAACCGCAACGCCTTTCTTGTGCACGGTCAGCATGATCTCGAAGGCCTGCGCGTGATTCATGCCGAAAAACCGCTCCAGCACATGCACAACGAATTCCATCGGCGTGTAATCGTCGTTCAGGAGCAGCACCTTGTACAGCGGCGGGCGCTTGGTCTTGGGGCGCGTTTGCAACAGGACGGACGCGTCGTTGTCCTGGTCATCCTTGTCCGACATCATATGCGGTTTTGCGGTCATTGGGGGCGCGTATCCGATTCCGGCTTCGGTTGGGTCGCAAGCTTATATAACCTTAGCGCGGAAATGGAAAAGAGAAAGCAAACGCGAAACATGTCGCAAAAACTGACCACCGTGGGGTTCGATGCCGACGACACGCTTTGGCATAACGAGCGGTTCTTTCAACTGACACAGGCGCATTTTGCGGGGCTCTTGGCCGATTTCGCCGAGGCCGACCACCTGATGGAACGGCTGCTGGCCGCCGAGCGGCGCAACATCCGGCACTATGGCTATGGGGTAAAGGGGTTTACCCTGTCGATGATAGAAACCGCCATCGAAGTGACCGATGACCGGGTGCCCGCCGCCGTGATCCGGCAGTTGATCGAGGCCGGTCAAGAGATGTTGGCCCATCCCATCGAGCTTATGCCGCACGCCCGTGCCACGGTCGAGGCCATGGCGCAAACCCACCGCGTGCTGCTGATCACCAAGGGCGATCTGATCGACCAGGAACGCAAGCTGGCGCAATCAGGACTTGGCGACCTGTTCCACGGTGTCGAAATCGTCTCGGAAAAGACCGCCCGTACCTATCAGACCGTCTTTTCTCGCCATGGCGACGGGGCAGGGCGGTCGATGATGGTGGGCAATTCCATGCGTTCTGACGTGCTGGCCCCGATCGAGGCGGGCGCCTGGGGCGTGTTTGTGCCCCATGGGCTGGAATGGGAGATCGAAAAGGCCGACCCGCCTCAGGACCGGTCGCGATATCATAGCCTGCCTGATCTCGGCGCGCTGGCGGACCTGGTGGTTACAATCGGTTAGGCGCCGTACAATCTGCCCCGGCACACTGCACCCGGCACCTGGGCCACAAAGTACGGCCAGTGGGCACGTACTGCCATTGGCCACATTCTCGTCACAATCGCCGGTATAGAGGCGCACACGAACCAAACCCCTACATCTGGTCCAGCAAGTACAAACAAATTCTGCACATGCGCCCAAGCGGCGGGTTTATTTTGAGAAATTGCTGTGTTAGCCTGTCTCAAACACAATAAATTCGCCAGCCGGAAACCGGCGGCCCGAGGCAGACAGAGGCAATGATCGTGCAGGTTCGGCAAAAAATGCCGGCCCTTATGGGCTTACTCCTATTCGTTGCGGCAGTTGTGATGCTGTCGCTTGTTTCAATTGCGCGTGCAGCGCCCTATGCGGCTATGGTGATGGATGCCCGCACCGGCGAGGTGTTGCATTCCCAGAATGCCAACGCCCGGCTCCACCCGGCCTCTCTCACCAAGATGATGACGCTCTACATCGCGTTTGAGGCGGTGCGGAACGGCGAACTGACCATGGACACAGAGATCCGCATCACCCCGCAGGCCGCTGCCGAGCCGCCATCGAAACTGGGGTTGCGCGCCGGGCAAAAGATCGCCTTTCGCTATCTGGTGCGGGCTGCCGCGATCAAGTCGGCCAACGACGCCGCCACCGCCATCGGTATCGCCATATCGGGGTCCGAGGCCGCTTTTGCCCGCCGGATGAACCGGACCGCATCGGCGATGGGCATGACGCGCACCACCTTCAAGAACGCCAACGGCCTGACCGAGTCTGGCCACCTGAGCACCGCTCAGGACATGACCATCCTCGGGCGGCATCTGCTGTATGACTATCCACAGTATTACAACCTGTTCTCGCGTCGCCAAACCAGTGCTGGCATCAAGTCGGTGGCCAATACCAACCGCCGTCTGCTCGATGCATACGAGGGGGCCGACGGCATCAAGACCGGCTATACCCAGGCTGCGGGCTTCAACCTTGTGGCCTCGGCCAAGCGCGGCGACAAGCGGGTGATTGCCACCGTGTTCGGTGGCAAGTCGAGCACCGCGCGCAATGCCAAGGTGGCCGAACTGCTCGACCTCGGCTTCCGCAAAGCACCCAACCGCGCCCCGATCCGGGCGCCAGGCATCCCGCTCTATGCGGGCAACGACAATCTGCCGTCCGACGCGCCCTCTGTCGAAAGCACCTCGAAAACCGTGCGCGTCGCTGGCGCGCCCGGCAGTAGCCTGCGGCCGCTGGCCCGTCCCGGTGGCCAGATCGCGACCGTGGTCGCCCAGGCCGTCGCCGAAACCGCCCGCCAGGACGAAGACCGCATCCAGGCCGGTATCTCCGCTGCCATGGCCGAGGCCACTCCGGCGGCGCCCGCCGCTCCGTCAATTGCGACCCAGCTTGAACGCGGCGCCGATGCTGTGCCTGGTGTTCGCCCGACCATGCGGCCGGAAAATCTGGTTCTGGCCTCCGCCGACGCCGGTTCGACGCAAGCCGACGTGGTCGAGGTCGAACGCGAGGTCGTCACCCGCCTGTCCACCTCCGGCGGGCATCTGTGGGGTATCAATATCGGCCGTTACTCCAGCCGCTATGACGCCGAAAAGGTCCTGCTACGCACCGCGCTGGCCGAGATCAACACGCTCGACGGCACCCTGCGCAAGGTCAACCAGTCCTCCAAAGGGTACGACGCAACCTTCCAGGGAATGACCCGCGATCAGGCCGACCTGGCCTGCCGCCGTCTCTCGGCGCGAAATGTCCCCTGTTTCATGATCGGGCCGTCCTGAGCCAAAGACCTGCTACCTCGTGAATTGGCCGTGGACCCAAGCCGCGGCCTTTTCATTTCGAACATCGCCGCATGGCGCCAATGGTGGGCTATGTTCACAATGCCCAGCACTTGAACGCATTCGCGCTGTTCCGGGTTCATACGGCTTTCTGCGCTGTACCCAGGGTTATCCGTTCAGATGCTGCCGCAGCTCTTCGGCCTCTTGCCGCGCGGCGCGCAGCCCATCCATGGCGGCGCCCAGTTCGGCCTCGGTCTGTGCCAGCTGGTTGGACAGCTCCGCCTCGCGCTGCTGCAAGTAGGTAATCGCCTGATCGCGGGTTTCCTCCGCCTCGTGCAGCTCTTGGCTCATCCGGTCCAGATCGGCCACGTCGCTCTGCCGCACCCGGGTGAACCGGTGCACCAGCCAGTTGGCGAACCAGCCCATGGAAAAGGCGACGAACAGGATGATGGCCGTGGTGATGATAAACTCGGTTCTGTTCATTTATTGATCCTCCCCGGACGCCCCGTCAGCCCCTGTCGTCCCCGCTGCCGCATCCGCATCCGCATCCGCGTTTTCGGCCGCGCCGTTTTCCGTCGCCTCGATCTCTTCCAGCGCGGTGGTTTCCTCATCGAGCAACTCGGGCCGGATCAGGCGGAATTCGATCCGCCTGTTCGCCTCGCGGCCTTCCTCGGTACCGTTGTCTGCAATCGGCTGGCTCTCGCCATAGCCGACCGCCGAATAAGTCGAGGTGAGCACCCGTCGCGCCCTGAGTTCGTTCAGCACCGATTGCGCCCGCGCCTGGCTGAGCTGCTTGTTCATCTCTTCGCGACCCTGGCTGTCGGTGTGCCCCTGGATTTCCAGCCGGATCGGCCCACATGCCTGCAGCAGCTCCGCAATCTGTTCAATGGTGGTCGCCGAACTACCCGCGATGGTGGCTGAACCGGGTTCAAAATTGATCTTACCGGCTTTCTGGATTTCGACCAGTTGCGCCTCGCACATGTCGGGGTCCGGTCCGGCTTCTTCGGTCAGCGGAGGCTCTTCATAGACAATGTCCAGCTCGAAACTATGCGATTCGCCCAGTTTCTCGGCCAGAAGACGTGCCAGACTGGCGCCCGCTTCCTCGTCATGGCTGACCCCGCGCAGGATCAGGTTGTCCGGCTTCACCACCAGCGCACCGTTCTTCAGGGTCGCCAGCGCCTCTATGCCGGCCATCACCCGCATCGACCAGTCCCCAGGCAGTTCCGGCACGATCCGGGTCGCGGTATAGACCACGCTCGAGCCAAAGGCCGCCTTGGCGAAACTGTCCACCATGAACCGCATGTCCTCGCTGCCCAGCCGCCCGCGCAACTGCACCTGACCCTCGGGGCTCAGCGTCGCGGTGAATTCCGGCGGTCCCGCAGTCGATGTCTTCTCCGGCTCCGGCAGCACCGCGTGCAGGGCAAAGACATCCGGCAGGTCTGTCTGCAACTCGCCCACGACCCGGTCAAACAGCGCCTGATCGGTGCCCTCGGCGGCGACCAGGGTGATATCGGCATCTGCGATGGTTACCGATCCCCCACCCAGCGCAGCCACCGCCCCGATACTCAGTTCGACCGCCCGAGCCCAGCGGGGCGAAGGCACGCCCATCCCGATGGTACAGCCCGGGGTGCCCTTGACGCCTGCCGATTTCGCCGCCGCCAGGATGCGCGCGCGCGAAGTGGCAGTCTCGGCCGCGCAGGCGTCAAACCGAGCGCCTTCCTCGTCGATCAGAAACCGCAGGGTAAAGGGTGTAATCACCGGGCGCGGCGCCGCGATATCCAGCCCGATCCTCACCGAAGGCGGCGCTGCCCGGTTCAACGCCTCTTCCAGCCGCTTCTTGTCAGCACCGCTGTCCGAGATTGCCTTGACGGTCACTCGCCCGGCGCTGACGGAAATCTTCGACCGGGGCAGCATGTCCAGCGCCTTGACCGCAAATCCCAGCGCGTCGTTCCAGCCCTCGGGCACCGGATAGCTCGCGGTCTCCAAAAGGTCGGTCACGCTTTCGTTCTCGGCCAGCCGACCCAGCGAGGTGATCAGCGCCGCCCGGTCCATCCGGGCGGGCACAAGCCCGATCACCGATATACCGCTGTCGTTGCGCAAAATCTCGATAGAAAACCGCGGTGGCGCCATCCCGGCCGAGGGCCGGATCTGCATCCGGTCGATGACGCGCGAGGCATCCACCTCGGCGCCCACCACCGACAGCGCGTTGAACCGTTTCGCCTCGTCCGGGGCCATGCCGGTCAGCTGCACCTGCAATCCGTTCGCCTCAACCTCGGCCCAGTCATGCCCGTTCAGGTCCAGCGCCCGGCGCACGGCAATTTCCGAGTTCTCCTCGACTGCGGTCACCGCGAAACTGGCGGCAACACCGCACAGGGCCGCAGCCAGAACAAAGGTCAGCGCGACCACAAGGGTCAGGGGAAGTCGCATGAGCAGGTCGTGTCTCTCCGGTCTTTGACAGGTTTCTTAACCGCCACCGCCACCGGGTGCAATCACGCGAACAGGGCGGCGCCAAAGAAGATGAGCGGAATCAGGCCGGTGTCGCGGTTCACCCGAAACAGTTGCAAGAGCTTGCCGTTGTCGTTCAGGTCCAAGCCGCGCAGCTGCCAGGCCATGTGCCAGCCCATCGCCCAGGGCCCCGCCAGCGCCAGAACCAGCGCCAGGATCGAGGCATCTGGCAGCGCCGCCTCGATCACCGCGACTCCCATCAGGCTGACCGTGCCGATCAGGAAATACATCATCCAGCGCGGCGTCTGCTCGCCGAACAGCCGGGCGGTGGATTTCACTCCGATCAGCGCGTCGTCCTCGGTATCCTGATGGGCATAGATCGTGTCATAGAACAGCGTCCAGGAGATGCCCGCCGCATAAAGAAACACCGCGCCCCAGCCCAGCGAGCCGGAATGCGCCGTCCAGGCTAACAGAGCGCCCCAGTTGAACGCCAGCCCCAGAAACGCCTGCGGCCACCAGGTGAACCGCTTGGCAAAGGGATAGACCGCTACCGGCAACAGAGACAGTACGCCCAGCGCAATGGCCGCCCGGTTGAACGTCAGCAGGATCATCAGCGCCAACAGCGCCTGCGCCACCATCCAGACCACCGCCATCCGCACGCTCACCTGCCCCGAGGGGATCGGGCGCGAGCGCGTGCGCTCGACCTGCCCGTCGAAATCGCGGTCGGTGATATCGTTCCAGGTACAGCCCGCGCCCCGCATCAGGAACGCGCCCATGCCGCAACCCACCGCGATCCACAGATCGCCCCAGCGCGCATCCTGCCCGTCGAGCATGGCCAGCATCAGCCCCCACCAGCAGGGCAGCAGCAACAGCCAGGTGCCGATCGGCCGGTCGGCCCGGCTCAGCCGCAAAAAGGGTCGCGACCAGGCCGGGGCATGGATATCGACCCAGTTGCCGGTCACCGCATCGGCAACCTGACCATCTGGTGTTGGGGCTTGGCCTTGCATATGTAGTCTTTCATGAGTGCAAAGATCAGGCTGTATGTAGAGCACCCCTTGGCCCCGGGGCAACCTGTTCCGGTGTCGCGCGACCAGGCGCATTACCTCTTCGGGGTGATGCGGCTTGACGCGGGCGCCGCCGTGGCGCTGTTCAACGGGCGCGACGGCGAATGGCTGGCCCATGTGACCGAGGCGGGAAAGCGCGGCGGTACGCTGGTCTGTCAGACGCAGACCAAACCTCTGCAATTGCCCCCCGACCTCTGGCTGCTGTTTGCCCCGATCAAGAAGGCGCGCACCGATTTCATCGTCGAGAAAGCGGCCGAGATGGGCGCTGCCCGGATCGTGCCGGTGCAGACCGATTTCACCAATTCCGAACGCATCCGTCAGGATAGGCTCCAGGCCCACGCCATCGAGGCCGCCGAACAATGCGGCGGCACCTTCGTGCCCGAGGTGACGGATTTGCAAAAGCTTTCCCGCCTGCTCGATGCCTGGCCCGCCGACCGGCAGTTGATGTTCTGCGACGAGGCCGAGGCCGGGTCCGCCCTGCGCCTCGCCTCGGAAGGGCGGGGCAGGCCATGGGCCATCCTGATCGGCCCCGAGGGCGGCTTTTCCGAGGCCGAACGCAAGCGCCTGCACGCGATGGAGCAATCCCATGTCGTCAGCCTCGGCCCCCGCATCCTGCGCGCCGATACCGCCGCCGTGGCGGCCATGACCCTCTGGCAGCAGGCGCTGGGGGACTGGGCATGATCCGCAAGGCCGAGGACAAGGACGTCGGCGCGATTGTCGCCTTTCTGAGGCGACATAGCGAGACGTCCATGTTCCTGCTCGGCAATCTCGAAGCGCATGGTCTGAACAATACCGAACACGCCAACGGTACCGCGTATTTCCTCCGCGAGACGGGTGAGGGCATCACCGGTGTATTCGGGGCGACGAATGGCGGTTATCTGATGTGCCAGCTGCCCGGGATCGGCGCCACCGAGGCGCAGACCTATGCTCATCTGCTCCAAGGCTACACCCTGCGTGGCATGACCGGTGATGTGGCACAGGTGGATGTGGTCTTGGCAGCGTTGCCGGTGCCCGGGGACGCGTGGCACGTGAACCGGGCCGAGCCGCTCTATGCGCGCGACCTGGCAGGGATCAAAAGCAAAGCCACGCTGATCCGTCCGGCCGAGGATCACCGGGCGCTGCTGACCGAGTGGTTCGGGCAATACGCGGCGGATGCGGGGCTGAACGATGGCTGTGATCTGGCGCTGAACGCGGCCAATGCCGGGATTGCGATTGCCTCGGGCCGGGTGCGGCTGTTGCTCGTCGGCGGGATTCCTGTGGCGATGACGGGGATCAATGCCCGCGCAGGGATTACGGTTCAGGTGGGCGGCGTATTCGTGGTCCGGGACCGGCGCGGCGAAGGGCTGGCGGGCCAGATTGTTGCTGCGCATCTACAGGAATTGCGCGGCGAAGGCGTGGCCCGCGCGATCCTGTTTACCGCATCGGCACAGGCGGCACGGGCCTATGAGAAGATCGGATTCAACCAGATCGGCTCCTACCGTCTTGCCCTGCTGAAAGAGCCGCTGACATTGGGGGTGCCGCGATGAGTTTCATCCGTCCCGAGGCGCGCGCCGCGCTGTGGCGCTGGCGCGAGGTGCTGGCGGGGATCGCCATCGCGCTGGTGGGCCTCAGCTGGATCACCGGTCCGGGCGGGCTTTTGGGCTGGGTCGGCTGGCCGACCCTGCTGGCCGGTACGGGGCTCACTGTTGTCGGCCTTCAGCGTGCCCGTTTTCGCACCGGGTCCGGCGGGCCGGGCGTGGTCACGCTGGACGAGGGCGAGATCACCTATATGGGCCCGCTTACCGGCGGCTCGGTCGCCGCTGCCGATATCGAACGGCTCACGCTCGACCCCGCCCTCATGCCCGCCCATTGGGTGCTGGAGCGCCCCGGCCAGCCGCCGCTCCTGATCCCGGTCAACGCAGAAGGCGCCGAGGCGCTCTTTGACGTCTTCGCCAGCCTGCCCGGATTGCGCACGGAACGCATGCTGGCCGAGCTGAACGGCGCCCCTCGCCATGCCGTGGTGATCTGGGAGCGCACCCCTTCGCGGCCCCCCACGCAATGGCTGCACTGACAGCCGAATCAGCCGCCCGCACCCCCGCGCGCCTGACCTCCGGCCACCGACCGGCCAACACATCCGCGTGAGCTTCTCGCGCCCCATGCATTGACACCCGCGCGAAATATGCCACTTCTCGGCGGACGCAGCACAGCCAAGACGGAGCCCCAGCCATGTCCATTCCCCAGTCCGGCGGCGGACCGATCGAACGCCACGAACAGCTGGCCGAATACCTTGCCTCGGGCTGCAAGCCCAAGTCCGACTGGCGCATCGGCACCGAGCACGAGAAATTCGGTTACTGCAAGGACACGCTGAAACCGCTCCCCTACGAGGGCGAGCGCTCGATTCTCGCCGTCCTCCAGGGTCTGCGCGACCTGCACGGCTGGGCGCCGCTGGAAGAGGGCGGCAAGCTTATCGGGCTGACCAAGGACGGCGCCAATGTCAGCCTTGAACCGGGCGGCCAGCTGGAACTCAGCGGCGCGCCGGTGGAAACCATCCACCAGACCTGCGACGAGGTGAACGACCACCTGCGCGACGTCAAGGATATCGCCGACAAGATCGGCGTCGGCTTCATCGGCCTCGGCGCCGCGCCGATCTGGACCCATGACCAGATGCCGCTGATGCCCAAGGGCCGCTACAAGCTGATGGACAATTACATGCAACAGGTGGGCACATCGGGCACCACCATGATGCGCCGCACCTGCACTGTGCAGGTGAACCTCGATTTCGCCTCCGAGGCGGACATGGTGCAGAAACTGCGCGTCGCGATTGCCCTGCAACCGGTTGCCACCGCGCTCTTTGCCAATTCGCCCTTCCTCGAAGGCAAGCCCAACGGCCACAAAAGCTGGCGTGCCCGCGTCTGGCGGCATCTCGACAACGACCGCACCGGCATGGTGCCCTTCGTGTTCGAAGACGGGTTCGGCTTCGAGGCTTGGGTGCAATACGCGCTCGATGTGCCGATGTACTTCGTTTACCGCGACGGCAAGTATATCAACGCGCTGGGCCAGTCCTTCCGTGATTTCCTCAAGGGCCAATTGCCTGCGCTGCCGGGCGAGACGCCGACGCTCAGCGACTGGGCCGATCATCTGACCACGCTCTTCCCCGAGGCGCGGATCAAGAAATTCATCGAGATGCGCGGTGCCGATGGCGGTCCGTGGCGCAGGCTCTGCGCGCTTCCCGCCTTCTGGGTCGGGCTGATGTACGACCAGTCGGCGCTGGATGCTGCCTGGGACCTGGTCAAGGGTTGGGATGCCGAGACGCGCGAGACCCTGCGCATCGAGGCGAGCCGCCAGGGGCTTCAGGCGCGGGCGGGCAATATCGACATGCACGCGCTGGCGCGCGAAGTGCTGGCGATCTCCGAGGCCGGCCTCAAATCCCGCGCCCGCCCCGGCGCCGGTGGCATGGTCCCGGACGAGACCCATTTCCTCAGCGCCCTCAAGGACAGCGTCGAAACGGGCAAGACCCCCGCCGACGAACTGCTCGACCACTACAACGGCGACTGGAACGGCGACCTCACCTGCATCTACCGCGAATACAGCTATTGATCCGGCGCCCCCGCCCGTGGCGAGACGGCAGCGGGCGGGGGCGGCCGATCATGGATCATCGGATCGCACAGGATTCGGCTATCTGGTTGACTTAGGGGCAGACTATGCCCTTCATGGCGCTCTTGACCGCCAATGGCAGGTCCATATCGCCGGGAAGCCATGACAGACACATCAAACGGAAGCGGCGGGCAGGCGGAGTTTTCCGCGCCCGCCCTCATCAGAATTGTCAAATGGACCGGTCTGGTTCTCTTTGGGCCGTTCTATTTCCTGTTCATCGCTTTCATCCCGGTCCTGTGCCAATCCCGGCGCGGGTTTCGCGGCTGGTACTGGCGCACGATCAAACGAGCCTGTTCGCGCTTGATGTGGCTGCTGAGCACCCGCGTGGAAATGGGCGCAGCGGCACATGATGCGCTGCGCCACGACGAAAACAGCATCATCGTGATCAATCACCGCAGCCACCTTGACGGGTTTGCCCTGATGGATGCCCTGCCGGCCGAAAAATGGATCACCTTCGGCGCCAAGAAGGAGCTTTGCGATGCCGCCCTGCTTCGTCGCGGGTTCAAAAGCGCGGGTCTGGTCGAGATCGACCGCAAGAGCGGCAAGCTGGCGCTTCAGACATTGTCCGATGCCGTAAAGGCAATGCCCACCCGCCGGTCCCTGGTCCTGTTCCCCGAGGGCACACGCGTCGGCACCGAAACCCTGGGAGAGTTCAAGCCAGGCGCGGTTCTTGTCGCCCGCGAGACCGGTCGCACGATCCGCCCGATCGTCATCCTCAACTCCGACCGTCTCTTGCCAGGCGGCAAACGCCTGCCCAAGAGCGGCAGCATCCGGATCGAGGTGCTGGAGCCCTTCCTTTGCGACCCGAACGCGTCAGCCGACGCCGATGTGGCCCGCCTCCGGTCAGCAATGATCGAGGTTTTCGAGGGACGGCAACAGGCCCTCTGAGCGTGCCCCCGGAACACTCTCGGTCTGCTCAAAGGAAACCACGGCCTGTCGCTTTCCTTTCGACAGACACTTCTGACGGCAAGCAGGTTCATTCGGGCAGGCCGGCCCTTCGAAGCCCCCGGACAATCCGTTCAATCACTCTCTCTTCCTGAAATGGGCTTTCGCGATACTTTGTGATGCTGCTGCCCGGTTCGATGCGCAGGATATCCTCTGTTGCGGCCCGGGCTTCGCCGATCCGGCCAAGCTCTGCAAATGCCACGGCGAGCACGAAATGATTGTAGACATAGTCGGGATCTATGCGCGCCGACTCCTGCGCCGCCGAAATCGCTTCCTCTCGGCGATCCAGAAGCAGGTATGCATAAGCCAGGTCACCCAGGTACCAGGCCGGATAAATCGGGCAAAGTCGCATGGCGCGCTTGAGCAGCGGAACCATTGCCGCGGGGTTGTTGGAGTACAATTCGACGTTCGCCGCCACCGCTGGCGCGAATGAATTGCTGGGCCCCAGCAGCATCGCCCTGTTGGCAAAGTCGCGGGCCGCGTCGTGTTTGCCCAGCGAGATATGCAGAAATGCCAGCAACGCCAGCGTGTCGGGATTCGAATCGTCGATCTCGCGGGCCTTTTCCATCGCCTCCAGCGCCTTGGCTAGCGCCGCCTCCGGTTCGTCCGACCAACAGTTGTAGGCTTCGTTCCAGTATGACCATCCCAGCATGGCCCAGGCGCTGGCATATCCAGGATCGAGCTGCAAAGCTCTTTCGGCAAGTCGGCGGGCCGGAGCAATGTCAATGCGGCGATGGCTGTGCAGCAGTTCCGGGATCTGAATAGTGGCTTCCCAGGCCTCAAGGTTCTTCGTGCCGCTGGCCCAGAGCCGCGCTTGTTCCCCTTCGGTCAACTCGATCTGCAACGCGGACGTGACTTCGCGCGTCAACTCGTCCTGAATCTCGAAAAGGTCCGTAGTCGCGCGATCATAGCGCTGGGCCCAAAGGTGATGACCGGTCGTCGCGTCGATCAATTGCACCGCAATACGCAACCAGCCAGCGCCATGCTGCACGCTGCCGTCAAGCACATAGCGCACCTTCTGTTCTTGTCCGACCTTGCGAATGTCGACCGCCTTGCCCTTGTAGGTAAAGGTTGAATTGCGGGCGACGACAAACAGTTTCGAAAGCTTCGACAGGGCCGTTATGATGTCTTCCGCGATCCCATCGGCGAAAATCGCGTCCGTTGGATCGCCCGAAATATTGGCGAAGGGCAGCACAGCGATCGAGGGCAGCACGCGCACGCCCGGCGCGTCGTCGCCATTGCCCACGCGCCCGGATGCGGGAGTTGATACCGCGCCGGCCAGGATGGCCGCCCTGAGCGCCTCGGTCTCAGCGGCGGGTTCGGTGCCCAACTCGTTTTCCAGCATGACGCGGCAAGCCTCATACTGGCGCAGGGCCTGGTCGCGCGCGCCGGTTTGCACCAAGGCTGTCATGACGGCACGGTGCGCACGTTCCCGAAACGGTTCCAAGGCCAACAGCATGTTCGCCGCGGCCAGACGCTCGCCACCCTCTGCCGCCTCGAAAATCTGTTCGTGAACGCCAAATGCGAGTTCCGCTACCTTCTGGCGTTCGAACGACGCCCACTCTTCGAACGCTGCATCTCGAACATTGATGCCGTCGAGGAGAGGACCACGGTAAAGCGCCGCTGCCCTGCTCCACTCTCCCGCATCGGCCAGGGATTTCATCTCCGAAACATCGCAGCTGATCCGGTCTTGCACGAGCCGCACGTCGTCTCTCTCGGTTTCCAGGATATCCAGTGCGGCGTCGCCAAGGCGCTTCCTCAGCGCAACAAGCGCCTGACGCAGGCTGTTGCGCGAATGGTCGTCGTCACGGTCCGACCATAACAGCCCGACCAGCCGGTCGCGGCTCGCCGTCAGACCCGGCGAAAAAGCAAGGATGGAAAGAAGCCCCTGGATCTTTCGCCCGGTGATCGCCACAGGAACCCCATTGGGCGTAGTCATCTCGAAGCCGCCCAACAAACGTATCCGCGCTTGGACCTTTCCTGCGTCAGCCACCTCGCCACGCTCCCTGTCGTCGAATTGACGTTGTTCTTGGGACAATAAGCGCATTTTTCACGGCGCGTTATCGATTTCCACAATCGCTCTGACGATCGGTAAGCGATCCTTTCACGGCTCAAACGCAAACTGGGAGCATCCGGCCCGATCTCGGATGAACGGCAACAACTCCAGGGAATGTTCAGATGGCTCGCTTCGATTTGTTGAATGAATATACCAGTGCATATGTCCCACGTGTTTCAGAGCCCTCCGAAAAACCAAAAAACACGCGGCACAGGTGGTTTCCGCATTTAGCAGTTCTCGACACAATTAGCAGTTCTCGACACAATTGTGCCCGCCGCCCTCATAGTTTGTGTCTTTTGCTGACAGTTCAACGGGGATCCTGACCGTGTGGTGAATCCCGATGCCCGGCACAGCGATGATGCAGACGGCCCATCCCCTCCCGCCGGTTTCAGCTTTGGGTTATTGCCACCGATCAGTCCAAAAGGACCGCTACTCAATTGGTGGGAATCAATGGCCCGCACCCCTTTTCTTTATCGCGGGAACTCCGGCTCTAGCGATCCCTTTGGATCCAAAGATCTGGAACCACTTCGACATCGAGAAGAAAAGTATGAACACATTTGAAAACAGGGAGCTGTTCTAGCAGCACATCTTTGCGATCAATTTACCTGAATTCATAACGTTGTACGGGGGACGAAAGGATGGTCGATTTTTGTTGACTCTTCTATCCTTACAACGAGAATAAAAAATTGGAACTTAAATACATTTTTCTTTTTTTGGGAGACTTAAAAATGGAATTAAAGCTGATTGGTGTCTTTGCCGCAGCGCTTTCTTTCTTGGCTGCGGGTGCGAGCGCCGCTGTGATCTATGATGAATCCGTGAACGGGGATTTGGATGCGATCGGCAGCGCAAACGTAAATCTGGTGGCTGGCGTCAACGAGATTTTCGGCCGGCTCCCAGGAACACCGCCCGAAGACTCGGACAGAATCAAGTTTACACAGGTGCCAAACCTGATCGTCGACAGCATCGTTTTGTCATTCACCTCGCCGTTTGATCCGCAGACCATAGGGACAGCATTCAATCTGTCCCTGTTCAACAATCAGGCCAATCTGTTCGATGACAACTTTGGTACCGCGACATCGGGGGCTTCGATTTCGGCGTCTTTCTTTGACAGTTCCGGTTCTGAGACCGGGGCGCTGGTCAAGAACGTGTTTGGCACGATCTGGGATTTTTCGATTGCTGGCGGTCCAGTATATCCGCACCAAGACTGGAAGCTGACGATCACTACATCTTCCGAGAATGTAGGAGCGGTTCCCCTCCCGGCAACGGCTCCACTTATCATGGCGGCGCTGGGTGGGTTGGCGATGATGCGCCGTCGTAAGAAAACCTGAACCTCAATCTTTCGTTTGAGCTGGCAACGCCCGGTCTTTCCGGGCGTTGTTGCATTCTGTGGTGATACGCTGGCAAAGGCCCGGATCGTCCGTCACCCTGGCACATTGCGGATGATTGGACTTCAAAGGGCTGGATTCTCGATCGAAACGGGGCCAACGACGCTCCGCCAATGGATCTCGCTCCCATCCCCAAAAGAAAACCGGCAACAGATCGCTCTGCCGCCGGTTTCCCTGGGTGTGGCCGTGCTTAGTTCTGCAACTCCGCCGGGGATTTGGCGGCGATGTCAGTCCAGTTGGCGTCGGCCTTCACGATGAAACCGGGGATGTCCTCTTCCCACTTGGCCTGGATCTCGTCGGACAGGTTCAGGTACAGTTGGCCGTCAACGATCTTCCAGTTGTCCGGATCGCCGTCGAACTTGAAGCCCATCGCGGCGCCAAAGGCGCAATAGCCGCCATAAGCTGGCAGATAGGCCTCTGGGTTTGCCTCGAACGCTTCCTTGTTCTCCGCGCTGGCAAAGCGATAGGTGGCGTCATGATAGACCGAGGTGATCTTCCAGTCGCCTTCGGTGGCTTCGCCCACGGTGAAATAGGCCACCGGGTCATAGCCCTGCATGGCCAGACCGGTCGAGCTTGCGTTCAGTTCCACACCGGCGGCCAGGGCCGAGCTTGCCAGTGCGACGGACAGGGCGACGCCGCCCAGGAAGGTTTTGAAGGTTTTCATTGTCATGCCTTTCGATTTTGGCTGACCCGTCGGCGCAATTTCCGGCCGGGCCTGTTGGAACCCGCACGGCGCAATCTCGCCGCGGTGATCCCCAGATGGGCAGCCGCCCGATCACGTTCAAAGCAACTCAAGTTGATCGTGCACAGGTCCAGAGCGCCTGTGCGAAGATTCTGGGTTGACAGATCGGTAAATGATTAAACTTCCACCAGATCGGCAAGAAAGGCCACGACCTTTTCGACCGGCATCTCACAGGGAAACAGCCGCGCGCCGCCGCTCAGGTCGTAAAGGTTGAGGCTGATGTAATCGGTACCACCCAACTCGGTCGCCACCAGCTTGACCGACCGCCCACCGGCAAACACGGATTTGGACACGGAATACCGCCGCCCGCCGGACCGGCCGGGATTCGTGCCAATGGGCCAGGCGCGCAAGCGCGCCAGCGCCTGATCCTTCACGCCGATTTCTGGCCGATCTTCGGCTCGGTCCGGGCCTTCAGCCGTGCGATATTGGCCCGGTGTCGCCAGAACACCATCAGCGTCAGCACGATGCCCAGCGCAAACCCGGTGCCATATCCAAGGAACACCAGCCAGAAGGTCGAGCTTGCCGCCGCCACCAGCGCCCCCATGGACGAAATCCGCGTCACCGCCGCGCCCGCAAGCCAGCTCAGGCAGCAGGCAACCCCGACCGGCCAGGCCAGCGCCAGCCACAGACCCAGAAAGGTCGCAACCCCCTTGCCACCTTTGAAGCCCAGCCAGATGGGATAGCAATGGCCGACAAACGATGCCAGCGCCGCCACCTGTGCCGCGTCCTCGCCCGCGAACAGCCGCGCCAGCAGCACCGCCACCGCCCCCTTGCCACCATCCAGGAGCAGGGTCAGCGCCGCCGCCCCCTTATTGCCCGTGCGCAGCACATTGGTGGTGCCGATATTGCCCGAGCCGATCTTGCGCAGATCGCCCATCCCCATCGCACGGGTCAGGATCAGGCCAAAGGGCACCGAGCCCAGCCCATAGCCGATCACGGCCCAAAGGATCAGCATCATCACGGGCGTGTCAAAAACGGGCATCAGTCTCTCCGGTAAACGGCCTGTCCGGCCACATAGGTCGCCAGCACCCTACCTTGCATCCGCTGGCCGTCAAACGGGGTGTTCTGCGATTTCGACCGCAGCGTGAACCGGTCCAGAACAAAGGGCACATCCGGGTCGAACAGCACCAGATCGGCAGGCGCCCCCGCACTCAGCCGCCCGGCCTCCAGCCCCAGCCGCCGCGCAGGGTTCAGCGCCATGGCCCGGAACAGGGTGGGCAGGTCAAGCTGCCCGGCATGATAAAGCCGCAGCGCCGCAGGCAGCAGCGTTTCCAGCGCCACCGCCCCGCTTGCGGCCTCCTCAAACGGCAGCCGCTTGCTTTCCTCGTCCTGTGGCGTGTGCATGGAACTGATCGTGTCGATCAGGCCCGTGCGCACCGCCTCGATCACCGCCTGCCGGTCATCCTCGCTGCGCAAAGGCGGCTTGACCTTGAAGAAGGTGCGATAACCCGAAACATCCAGCTCGTTCAGGGTCAGATGGTGGATCGAGGTGCCGGCGGTGATGTCCAGCCCATTGCGCTTGGCCCGTTCCAGCGCGGGCAGCGCACGCGCCGTGGTGATCTGGTCGGCGTGGTATTTCGCGCCCGTCATCTCCAGCAGCGCGATATCGCGGTCCAGACCCATCCGCTCGGCCATGGGCGACACGGCGGGCAGGCCATAGAGCGATGCGAACTTGCCGCTGGTGGCCGCCGCCCCCTCGCTCAACCCCGGCTCCTGCGGATGCGCGATGACCAGCGCGCCCAACGATCGGGCATAGGTCAGCGCGCGGGAAAACACCTTGGTGTTGGCGACCACATGGTCGCAATCGGTGAACGCCACCGCGCCTGCATCCAGCAGGAACCCGATCTCTGTCATCTCACGGCCCTGCCGCCCCTTGGTCAACGCCGCCATCGGCAGCACGTTGACCGGAGTGTCGGCCTGCGCCCGGCGGGTGACAAACTCCAGCGCCTCGGGCGTGTCGATGGCCGGGTCGGTATCAGGCCGGGTGACGATGGTGGTGACACCGCCCGCCGCCGCCGCTTGTCCCGCGGATTTATAGCTCTCCTTGTGGCGCTCGCCCGGCTCGCCCACCTTGACGCCGATATCGACGATACCGGGGGCCAGGCACTTGCCACCGCAATCGACCACCTCGACATGTTCGGGCACGCCGATCTCGTGGCCCTGCGCCACGATCCGCCCGCCCTCGACCAGCAGCGCGCCGCGCTCGTCGGTGCCCGCCTCGGGGTCGATCAGCCGGGCATTGGTGAAAAGGATGTTGCTCATCTTATCGCCCTTTCGATGGCGGCCTCGGTGGCGGCCGGGTCCGCCTGGTATCTGATCAGGTGTTTGTCACCGCCCTTGGTGATCACCTGCACATAGCTGCCCATGGTCCGCACCATCTCGATCTGGCCGAGCGGCACCCGGTGGCCCGGGCCGCTGAGCGTACCGTCCGAGATTTCCCAGACCACCGCCAGCTCCTCCGACGCCAGGTACCAGCCGCGCAGCGCAATCGCGGCGAGGCCCGCCGGAGCACCGGTCCAGACATAGGGATTGTCCATCGCCCAGAGCACCGCCATGGCGCCGCCCATGGCAACCGCCGCCATCCAGGTGTGGTTGCGGATATAGGCCCCTCGGTCGGCGGGAAAGCGGAGTGTCGCGTCGCTCATGTCCCGCCCCCGGGGACGAGCGCCAGAGCGCTGAAACCCTTAACGAATCGTGAAATTGCCGATGTACAAAACGGCACATTCGCCCCGTGGGGCCGGTACAAAACGGTCAATTCGCGGGTCAAAAGATCAACCATGCCAGCCCCCCGATGATCAGCGACATCACCACGATGAACAGGGAAAACCCGATATTGCGTGCCTTCCGGCGCGCCTCGCGCGGTGGCAGACGCGGTGCGGAATGGGGCAGGGCGCTTGCCGTCTCGATCGGTGTCCCGCTCCAGTCGGTGTCTTCTTCGCGATACTCTCCCACCGGCTCCAGCGTTTCGGGCAAGGTAGTTTCGACCGGGTTCCCACCGAACGCCCGGCTTCGCAAAAGCAGTATCCAGCCCTTGTGCGCGGCTAGCTCTGCGCGGTCCAGATGGTCCTCGGATATCCCGCAACCCTCTGTAAGATAACCATAAAGACCGAAGTCTTCGAGGTCGGAGATCGGAAAGACCTCGACATGACCCATGTCGAGCGCATCGAGCCCCAGGAGTTGCGCCACCGCCCCCGGCTCGCGCAGGAACCGCGCCTCCTCGGGCCGCATGTTCAGGGCGTAAAGGCGGATCAGGCCGCTCTCGTTCCGGGGGACGCTCAGCCGGGTCATGCCGCCCCGCGCAGGTTGCGCGCCAGCAGCTCCATCGCCGCCATGCGCACCGCGACACCCATTTCCACCTGCTCCTGGATCACGGACCGGTTGATGTCATCCGCCAAGGTCCCATCAATCTCGACCCCCCGATTCATCGGCCCCGGATGCATCACAATGGCATCCGCCTTGGCCAGTCCCAGCTTCTCGCGATCCAGCCCGTAGCGGTGATAATACTCGCGCTCGGACGGGATGAAACCGCCATCCATCCGCTCTTTCTGAAGCCGCAGCATCATCACCACATCGACGTCTTTCAGACCCTCGCGCATGTCGTCATAGACTTCGGCGCCAAACGCGGCGAACTGAGAGGGAACCAGCGTCGGTGGCCCGATCAGGCGGATGCGGTTTTCCATTTTTCCCAGCAAAATCAAATTCGAACGCGCCACACGGCTGTGCGCGATGTCACCGCAGATGGCGATGTTCAGCCGGTGTAGCCGCCCCTTGGCCCGGCGGATCGTCAGCGCATCCAAGAGCGCCTGGGTCGGGTGTTCGTGCCGCCCGTCGCCCGCGTTCAGCACCGCGCAATTGACCTTCTGCGCCAGCAAGTCTACCGCGCCCGAATGCGGATGCCGCACGACAAGCAGGTCGGGATGCATCGCGTTCAGCGTCATCGCGGTGTCGATCAGGGTCTCGCCCTTCTTGATCGAGCTGGCCTGCATGGACATGTTCATCACATCCGCGCCCAGCCGCTTGCCCGCCAGTTCGAAACTGGCCTGCGTGCGGGTGGAGTTCTCAAAGAACATGTTGATCTGGGTCAGCCCCGACAGCACGTCGGAATGCTTGGCCGATTGCCGGTTCAGGTCGACATAGGTCTCGGCCAGATCCAGAATGGCGGTGATATCTGCGGGAGACAGCTGTTCGATGCCAAGCAGGTGTCGGTGGGCAAATGACATGGGCGGCTCCGGTCAGGCGATTGCGCCGCTTATAGAAAGCGCGCGGGCCGGGGGCAATACGGCCCGTCGCCTCAGTCAGAGGGGGCGCAGCCGCCCTCGGGCAGGCAGGTCTCGCCCGGCTTGCACCATGCACCGCGCCCGCAATCGACCGCCAACTGCGGCACGCAGCCCCGTTCGGCCGAGCATTTGAAGCCCGGCCTGCATTGTGATCCGGTCTCTTCGCACAGGTACCAGCCGACGCGGCTGCACCCTCCCCCGGGCAGGCACTGGGTCCCCGCCGGACAGACCCGCCCGTCCTTGCAGGGCGGGTTTTGGGGAAGGGTCAGATCTGGTTTCGGAACCGGCACGCAGTCGCCGGAAACCGAACAGGTCATCCCGGGCCCGCAGGTCAGGCCGGTCTGGCATTTGCCCGCACCCTTGGGCGCGCATCTGGTGCCGCCTGCCACGCAGTCCTCGAACGGCCCGCAGGAACGGCCGCCGCCGCAATAGGTGCCGCCCAAAGGCAAGCAGTACCCGTCCCAGCTACAGGTTTGCGACAGGCCGCAGCAGTTTGATGCACCGCATTGGGCGGTGCCCGCGGGACATTCCGCCGCCCGGGCGTCATGAAACGCGGCAACAAAAAAGACGATCAGGCTCAGGCAGGACAGTTGAAACATGCCGCCATGCTCGGCTGCGCGTTGCGCGCTGTCCAGCGGCAATCCGCTTTCCCTTGCCGCGCAGACGGTTAGATTGGGGGCATGGAATCGGCACTTGATCCTCATGCGGCGCTGGCCCTGCTGGAATGGCAGGTGGAACTGGGCGTGACCGAAGCGATCGGCGACGCGCCGGTGAATCGCTATGCCTTGGCCGATACCGCGCCGCGCCCGGATCGCGCTACCGCCGCTGCGGCGCCATCACAGCCAGCCGCGCCGCAAGTGGTGCCAAAGACGGATCCGGTGCAAGAGGCGCGCAAGGCTGCGGCCGGGGCGACGGCACTGCCGTCGCTGCGCCAGGCGCTGGCGGAGTTCGAGCATTGCGAGCTTAAGAAGGGCGCGCGCAACCTTGTCTTTGCTGACGGGATGCCGGGGTCGCGGGTAATGATCATCGGCGAGGCGCCCGGCCGCGACGAGGATCGCGAGGGGCGCCCCTTTGTCGGCCGCGCCGGGCAACTTCTGGACCGGATGCTGGCGGCCATTGGCCTCGACCGGCAGAAAAACGTCTATATCACCAATGTCCTGCCCTGGCGGCCGCCGCAGAACCGCGACCCGCTGCCGGTCGAGATCGGGATGATGAAACCGTTCCTGGAACGGCATGTGGCGCTGGCACAGCCGCAGGTTCTGGTGCTGATGGGCAATATCAGCTGTGACGCGGTGCTGGGAAAACGGGGTATCACGCGGCTCAGGGGCCAATGGACCCAGGCGATGAACCTGCCGGTCATGCCGATGTTCCACCCTGCCTATCTGCTGCGCCAGCCGCAGATGAAGCGGCAGGCCTGGGCCGACCTTCTGGAACTCAAGGCAAAGCTGAAGGAGCAGTGATGCGCATATTGGCCTTTTCCGATCTCCACATGGCGCGCGCCCGGGCCGCCGATCTGGTCGCTGCAAGCCTGGAGGCCGATATCGTGATCGGCGCAGGCGATTACTGCAACGGGCGCCAGGGGTTGGATCAGGCGATGGCGATGCTGGCCGGGATCATGGTGCCGCTGGTGCTGGTGCCGGGAAACGCCGAAAGCGCCGCCGAGCTGGAGGCCGCCGCGCCCGAAGGCGTGCATGTGCTGCATGGCACCTCGGCCACGGTGGACGGGATACGGATGTTCGGGCTGGGCTATGGCGTGCCGCCCACGCCTTTTGGCGACTGGTCCTGTGACATGACCGAGGGCGAGGCATCCGAGATGCTGGCGCGCTGCAAGTCCGCCGATATCCTGATCACCCATTCGCCGCCAAAGGGGTTCGGCGATGTCACCTCGGATGGCAAGTCGGTCGGATCGACCGCGATCCGCGACGCCATCGAACGGGTGCAACCGCAGCTGGCGCTATGCGGTCATATCCATGACAGCTGGGGCGCGCGGGGCAGCATGGGGCGGACGCGGCTTGCAAACCTTGGTCCCACAGTGAACTGGTTCGAGTGGCCGCAATGATCGAGCCCATCACATTCTTGACGTTTTTGCCGGCCGCGCTGGCGCTGAACCTGACGCCGGGCGCCGACATGATGTTCTGCCTCGGCCAAGGGTTGCGATCTGGTCCGCGTGCTGCCTGGGCGGCCAGCGCCGGTATCTCGGCGGGCGGCATGGTGCATGTCGCGGTGGCCGGGCTGGGTCTGGGGGCTGCGGTGCAGGCAATGCCGTGGCTGTTCGACGCCATCCGCTGGGTCGGCGTGGCCTATCTGCTGTGGCTGGCCTGGGGGGCGCTGCGGCAAGGGGCCGTTGCCGCCGATACCCCGCCGCGTGCCGCGCGGCATGCCTTTCGCGACGGGATGCTGGTGAACCTGACCAACCCCAAGGTGATCTTGTTTGTGCTGGCCTTTATCCCGCAATTCGTATCGCCCGAGGCTGGCCCGATCCTGCCACAGTTTCTGGTCTTTGGTGCCATCATCGGGTTGGGCGGGTTTGTCATCAACGGGTTGGTGGGGCTTTTTGCGGGCGGCCTCGGGCGCCAGTTAACAGGCAATCCGCGCCTGGGCCGCATCCTGGGCCGGGTGACGGCGGGTATTTTTGCCGCGCTGGCGCTGCGGCTCGCCATTCTTGAAAGGACCTGATCCGCCATGTCGCGCATCGACGAAAGCCTCGATTTCATTCCTGTCCGTATCGCGGTGCTCACCGTGTCGGATACCCGCTCGCTGGAAGAGGATCGATCGGGCCAGACCTTGGTCGACCGGATCGCACGGGCAGGACATGTGCTGGCCGACCGGCACATCATTCAGGACGAGCGCGCCCAGATCGCCGACCAGCTGCGCGCCTGGGTCGCCGATCCGGATGTCGATGTCATCATCTCGACCGGCGGCACCGGCCTGACCGGGCGTGACGTGACGGTCGAGGCGCATCGCGACGTTTACGAGAAAGAGATCGAGGCTTTCGCCACCGTCTTTACCCTGATTTCGATGGAAAAGATCGGAACCTCGGCGGTGCAGTCGCGCGCCACGGGCGGCGTTGCGGGGGGCACCTATCTGTTTGCGCTGCCCGGCAGCCCGGGCGCCTGCAAGGATGCCTGGGACGGGATTTTGGAAAAACAGCTCGATTACCGCCATCGTCCCTGCAACTTTGTCGAGATCATGCCACGATTGGATGAGCATCTGCGACGGAAATAGGTCAGGATCACGTTCAAGAATATGAGGCTTGGCAATTTTCCGGGGCCTCCTAGCTTGTCTATGATACTGTCACCTGTAACCGGAACCCGGTAAACAATGCGATTTCTTCGGCAAAGCCTGCTTGGTGTCTTTCTTGCCTCGGTTGCCCTGGCCCTGCTGATCTGGGCCGGGCAATTGGTGTTGGACGCCGTGCAATCCCGGATGAACGCTGACAAGAAACCACCCGCAGCCCGTGAACGGGTGTTCGCGGTCAATGTACAAACCGCACAATCCGGCACCGTCACGCCGGTTCTGGAAGCATTTGGCAAGGTACAAAGCCGCCGCACTCTGGAATTGCGCAGCGCTATGGGCGGACGGGTGATCGGGCTGGCGGAAAACTTTGTCGACGGCGGCACGGTTCATGCGGGCGAGGTTCTGGTGCAGATAGACCCCGCCAAGGCGCAGACCGAACTGGACCGGGCGCGCTCGGATCTGATGGATGCCGAAGCCGAGGAACGCGATGCCGCCCGGGCCTTGATCCTGGCGGGACACGAATTACAGGCGGCGGAAGATCAGGCCACCCTGCGCGCGCAGGCGATGCAACGTCAGCAGGATCTGGTCGAGCGCGGGGTAGGCAGCGCCGCAATGACGGAAACCGCAGAACTGGCGGATGCCCAGGCGCGCCAGGCGGTTTTGTCCCGCCAGATCGCGGTGGCCCAGGCCGAGGCACGGGTGGACCAGGCCGCGACCCGGCTGGCACGCGCGCGTCTGGCGCTGGATCTGGCCGAGCGGGATCTGGCCGAAACCGAAGTGTTCGCGAGCTTTGACGGTACGCTGAGCGGGGTGACGCTGGTCGAGGGACGACTGGTCTCGGTGAACGAGAAACTGGCCGAACTGATCGACCCGACCGCTCTGGAAGTAGCCTTTCGGATTTCGACGGCGCAATATGCGCGTCTGCTTGACGCGTCTGGCCGGCTGATCGGCGCCCCTGTTACGGTCAAGCTGGATGTTACCGGGGCCGATCTGGTCGCACAGGGCAGCATCAGCCGTGACAGCGCGGCGGCAGGGGACGGTCAGTCGGGCCGCCTTATCTATGCCGGGCTGGATGCGTCGCCAGGGTTCAAGCCGGGCGACTTCGTAACTGTGAGTGTCGAGGAACCCCCGCTATTGAATGTGGTGCAACTGCCAGCCTCGGCGCTGGATGCGTCGGGAACGGTGCTGGTGCTGAGTGCAGAAGACCGTCTGGAGGAGTTGCCGGTGTCGCTGCTGCGGCGTCAGGGCGACCATGTTCTCGTCCGTGGCGACGGACTGGAAGGGCGCGAGGTGGTGATCGGCCGCACGCCATTGCTGGGTCCGGGAATCAAGGTTCGGCCGCTGCGGGTCGAAGCGGAGGCCGGTGAACCGGATGTCTCGCTGCTGGAGCTGTCCGACGAACGCCGGGCGCGCCTTGTGGCCTTTGTCGAGGGGAACGATCGGATGCCGGCGGATGTGAAACAGCGGCTGCTGGGCCAGCTTGGCGAAACCCGCGTGCCCGCACGCCTGGTGCAGCGGCTGGAAGAGCGGGCTGGGGGCTGACCGGCATGGTCCGCGATATCCCCAAAGCCGCTGGCGGGCTTCTGAGCTACTTCACGCGCCATCGGACCGCCGCCAATCTGCTGCTTGTGGTCCTGTTGGTGCTGGGGGCCGCAGCCATTCCGAACATGCGGGCGCAGTTTTTTCCCGACGTGATCGTCCAGAACGTGACGGTCAATGTCGAGTGGGAAGGGGCCGGACCCGAAGATGTTGACAGCGCCATCGTGCAGGTTCTGGAACCGGCCTTGCTGGCCGTAGACGGGGTGGAAAGCTCGACCGCCACCTCGCGTGAGGGGCGTGCCAATGTGACGCTGGAATTCGAACCCGGCTGGGACATGGCACAGGCCGCCGATGACGTGCAGGCGGCGGTGGATGCGATAACGACCCTGCCGGAGGATGCCGAGGAGCCATCGGTCCGTCGTGGGGTCTGGCGGGACCGGGTGACCGACGTTGTGATCACCGGACCCGTCTCGCCCGAGCAACTGGCCCGGTTTACCGACGAGCTGATCGTCCGGCTGTTCGAGATCGGGGTGACACGGACCACGATCCGGGGTCTGGCCGCTCCGCGCACGGTGGTCGAAGTGCCATCGGCCAAGCTGATCGCCAATGATGTATCCATGTCCGAAATCGCGGCGGCGATTGCGGCCGAGGTCACAGGTGATCCGGCGGGCGACGTGACAGGTGCAAATGCACGTATCCGCACCGGGGTGGAGAAGCGCAGCCCCGAAGAGATCGGCGGGATCGTCCTGCGCTCGAACCCCGATGGGTCCAAGCTGCGCGTTGCGGATGTGGCGACGATCCGGGTCGAAGGGGTCACGCGCAACCGGAGCTATTGGGTCGGGGACCAGCCTGCAATGTCGGTCCGGGTGGATCGATCGGATCAGGGCGATGCGATCAAGGTTCAGCATCAGGTCGCCGAGTTGGTCGAGGTGATGGAGGCAGGTCTGCCGCAGGGCGTGAGCATGGATCTGATCCGGACCCGGGCCGAGGCAATCACCGACCGTCTGAACATTCTGGTCGACAACGGGCTTGTCGGGCTGGGACTGGTCGTTCTGTTGCTGTTTTTGTTCCTGAACGCGCGGACGGCATTCTGGGTGGCGGCGGGGATCCCGGCGTCGATGTTCGCTGCGGTGGCCCTGATGTATGCGGCTGGATTGACGATCAACATGGTGTCGCTGTTCGGGCTGATCATCACGCTGGGCATCGTGGTGGATGATGCCATCGTTGTTGGGGAACATGCCGATTTCCGGGCGCGGCGGCTGGGGGAGCACCCGGTCGTTGCCGCGGAAACCGCCGCAAGACGCATGGCGATGCCGGTCTTTGCCGCGACGCTGACCACGATCATCGCCTTTTTCGGCCTTACCGCAATCGGAGGGCATTTCGGAAAGTTGATAGGGGACATTCCGTTCACCGTGATCGCCGTGCTGGCCGCGTCGCTGGTTGAGTGTTTCCTGATCCTGCCCAACCACATGTCCCATGCCATTGCGCATTCAGCCAAGGAACATTGGTATGACTGGCCGAACCGGGCGGTGAACAGGGGGTTTCGCTGGCTGCGCGACCATCTGTTTCGCCGTTTCGTGGGCTGGGTCGTGCGGGCGCGCTATGTCGTTCTGGCGGGCACGGTGACAGTTCTGGCCAGCCAGGCGGCGCTGTTCATCACCGGCGATGTGCAGTGGCGGTTCTTTAACGCGCCCGAACGCGGCTCGGTCACCGGCAATTTCAGCATGGTCGAGGGCGCCACGCGTGAAGATACGATGGCGATGATGCACGAGTTGCAGCGCTCCACCGAGGAGCTTGGCCGCATCTATGAAGAGCGCCACGGCCGTAACCCGATCGACTTTGTGATGGCCGAGATCGGCGGAAACGCAGGGCCCGGGCTGGCCGGTTCCGACACCAAGGATGCGGATCTGCTGGGCGGAATCTCGATCGAATTGATCGACGCGGACGAACGCCCCTATTCCAGCTTTGCCTTTGTCGGAGAGTTGCAGGATTTCGTGAACCGGCATTCCAAGGTCGAAACGCTCAGTTTTCGCGGCTGGCGGTCGGGGCCGGGTGGCGATGCGCTTGACGTGCAGTTCTATGGCGCCTCGGCGCAGGTGCTGAAATCGGCCGCTGAGGATCTGCAAACCGCACTGGCGCGGTACCCGGAGGTTTCTGGGGTCGAGGACGATCTGAGCTATGACAAGGAAGAGATTGTATTGGACCTGACAGCGCAGGGTCAGGCGCTGGGCTTTACGGTTGACGCGCTGGGCCGGGCGCTTAGGGCGCGGCTGAACGGGATCGAGGCGGCGACCTATCCCGACGGGCCGCGTAGCGCACAAATCCGGGTCGAACTGCCAGAGAACGAGCTGACCGCCGATTTCCTGGAACGGACGCTGATGCGGACACCGCAAGGTGTGTATGTTCCGCTCGCCGACATCGTTTCGGTCACCCAGCGCACCGGGTTTTCCACGGTGAAACGGGAAAACGGCATTCGGGTCGTTTCGGTCACCGGCGATATTTCCGAAGACGATCCGGCGCGGGCGGCCGAGATCTCGACGGCGCTGGAAACCGAGATCCTGCCACGGATCGCCAGCGAACGTCAGGTCGAATGGAGGCTGGCGGGGCTGAGCGAACAAGAGGACACCTTCCTGACCGAGGCGGCCTCGGGCGTGATCCTTTGCCTGACCGGCATCTACCTGGTACTGGCCTGGGTCTTTGCCAGTTGGACCCGGCCCTTGGTGGTGATGGCGATCATTCCGTTCGGGCTGGTGGGAACGATCTGGGGCCACTACATCTGGGAAGTGCCGCTCAGCATGTTCACGGTTGTGGGGCTTCTGGGGATGACCGGGATCATCATCAACGACTCGATCGTTCTGGTGACGACAATTGACGAATATGCCGAAACGCGCGGACTGCTCCCCTCTATCATCGACGGCACAGCTGATCGGTTGCGGCCGGTTCTGCTGACCTCGCTCACAACGGTGCTGGGTCTTGCGCCGCTGCTTTATGAGAGCTCGCAGCAGGCGCAGTTCCTGAAGCCGACCGTGATCACCCTGGTTTACGGGTTGGGGTTTGGTGTGCTGCTCGTACTGCTGGTTGTGCCTGCCCTGCTTGCAATTCAGAATGATGTGGTGCGGCCGCTGACCGCGCTGAAACGTGCGCTGCGCGGGCCGGACAGGTTGGCGCGCTGGGCAGTTGTCACATGCGGAATATCGACGCTTGGCTGGCTTGGCGTGACGGTTGTCTGGCCAGCGGTCTTTGGGTCTTTGCCCCCGCGCCTTGTCGAAATCGTGCCGAAAATCGCAGACAGGCCCCCCATGGTCGCGGGCATGGCCCTGTTCGTCGCAGGGGCATTTGCGTTGACCCTGTTGGCAATGGCGGTTTCTGGTCTGGTGCTGGCCCGTCGAGCCCGACGGCAGTCGCAGTAGGTTACCGGTTCAACCGTCGCGAAGAGCGATGCTCAAAAGCTCGGCGACCCGGTCAAGCAGGGGCAATGTGCCTTGCCGGACATCGTCGATATGCACCCATCTGGCATCCAGCGCGTCGTCTCCGCCGCGCGGATCGCCCTCGACATAACGGCACAGAACACTGACCAACAGGTAATGCACCAGGGTTTCGCCGCTGTCGCCGCGCCGGATCAGGTCGAAATGTGTAAGGTAACGTTGCGGGCGAGCGCTAATGCCGGTTTCCTCGAACAATTCGCGAATGGCGGCATCGCGCACGGTTTCGCCCCATTCCACATGGCCACCAGGGAACCCCCATAGACCACGGCCCGGGTCCTTGCCGCGTTGGGCCAGAAGAACATGGTTGTCGTGAAGGACAACGGCGAGGGCGCCGACAAGCGGCCGTTGCTCCATGCGTTACCCCGGCAGACAGCCCAAGATGTCGACCGCGTGCTTGCTGCCGAGAACGGTGATCCGCATCTGCGATCGGTCCAGCGCGAAGGCGCCGCCGGCGGCGTTCAGGATCTCGGACCGGGCGTATAATGTGTTTCCCTGACGGCGCGTCTCGGCCTCGGTAGCCCGAAGGGTTGGGTCGCTGGGTTCGAAAACGGCCAGTTCGCTGCCGCCGGTATGGGGCAGAGTGATCTCGGCCTCGATCTGCATGCCATTGCCGGTGGGCATTAGCCGACAGGTCGCCGAGCGTACCCCGGCCTCGCTGGCCGAGTAGGGCCGTTGCGCCAGCGCAGCGGCAATCGCCGGGTTGCGGGGGGCGTTGGCGTCCAGCGTATGGTCGATGTTCCGGCTTGCAGGCACGCAAATATCCTTGCACACGCCAAAGTCCATCTCGCCCTTGAGCCGGACCGGTTGTCCGGCCTTCCGGGGGGTAATCTCGATCGGCAGGACCACTTGATCCTTGTAACCGATTGAGCGCAGACCGCTTTGCTCGAACACATGCGGTGCCGGCCATGTGATTGTCAGTTCGCCGACATTGCGCGATCCGCTCCAGTTGAAACTGGGCGGAATTCCCGCCTCGCCCGGTGCGCGCCAATAGGTTTTCCACCCGTCGGCGAGGGTCAGCCGGATCGCGCCCAGAACGGTGCCGCGCGCTGTCATGCCGCCGTCGAGGATATCGACCTGTACAAAATCATCCAGGCCGGCGGCCCTGGAAGGCACAGCCCACGAAAAGCTTAGAGATGCGATGGCGAGTGCGCCGAGCAATGTGCGGTTCATGCACTAAAGATGGCCCTGCATCCTGCATTTGCCAAGTCACGATCGGTTTAAGCTGTGCAATTTCCGCGCGGCTGGCGGGCAACTGCTTGCACCGCGCAGCGCCGAACCCCATTGTTGAGTGGCAAGGAGACATGACCATCAATGCTGGACCTGACCGGAAAACTGCTGATCGCCATGCCTGGCATGGGCGACCCTCGATTTGACCGATCCGTCATCTTCATGTGTAGCCATGGAGCGGACGGCGCGATGGGTCTGATTGTCAACAAACCCTCCGATCTGCGCTTGGCCGACCTTCTGTCACAGATGGATATGGCTTGCGAGGACCCGGCTGTGGCTCAGGCCGCAGTGCGGTTTGGTGGACCGGTCGAGACCGGGCGGGGTTTCGTGCTGCATTCGTCCGACTATGCGGCAAATCTGCATTCTCTAAAAGTGTCAGACGGTTTCAGCATGACTGCGACGCTCGACATCCTTGAAGATATCGCAAATGGCCATGGCCCCGCGCGAAGGGCGCTGATGCTTGGGTATTCCGGCTGGGGGCCGGGTCAGTTGGAGGCAGAGATTTCTGACAATGGTTGGCTCACCACCGAAGCCGAAAGTGATCTGGTTTTCAACACTCCGGACGGGGAGAAATGGGAAGCGGCATTGAAGACGTTGGGCATTGATGCGCTACTGTTGTCAGCCAGCGCTGGGCACGCCTAAGCCATTCCAGCTTGGTTTAGTTTTCGCCCTCTAAGGCCAATTTCAGGGCTGCGGTGACATGCGCAGCCGACGGATTGACGAAAAGATGCCCACCTGCGCTGAACGTTACGTCATCGACATGTCGGGGAAAGGCCAGCGGCAGTTCGGTACAGGCCAGTAGGATCGCGGTGCCCGGGGTGGCATGTCGGTCACAATAGGCAAGGAGCTTGTCCCGCGCATGCGGCGAAACACCGGCATAGAGGTCTTCGTCGATCAGGGCCTGCATCTCGGCAATCTCAATGTCGCTTAGCGGGTCATTGGCCGTAATGCCGAAGCCTGACAGGGTATTGGCATAGTCGCGGGCCTGCATGGTCACGGTCGTTCCCAGAACCAGCGCGCGGGTCAGCCCGGTTTGGGCCGTGGCCTCGGCAGTTGCGTCGAATATCGACAGGATCGGCATGGAGACGCCCAGCTGGATCGCGTGCAGCCGCGCGTGGGGCGTGTTGGAAGCGATAATGGCGAAATCGCAGCCGGCATTCTGAAGGGTAAGCAAGGCATCGCGGAATACGGCGTCAAAGCCGGACCAGCTGCGCTCATCGCCAGCCCGGCCGCGCAGCGCGCGTGTCTGGGACTGTGTCACCGATTCGATGGTCATGCGCGGGATGGGCAGCGGCCTGGTGTGACCGCGGCTGGCAAAGAACCGACCGGCGCCCTCGGCGATAGCGCGATAGTAGTCTATGGTCGAGGGCCAGCCGACGCCGCCCAAAATCCCGATCTTCTTCATACCCGTTCCCTCTCGGATCATCTGCGCCGCACGCGATCATTGCGCGCGGCGCCGACAATTGCCAGAGCGGTCAGGCGGCGAGCTGACCGATCTGGGTCCGGGCTGAGGTCAGAGCGGCCTCGGGATCGACGGCCATGCGGTCTGCGGCGATCACGCTGACTTCGGTGATCCCGATGAAGCCCAGCACATGACGGGCATAGCCGGTGGCAAAGTCGATGTCGGAATCCACCGCTGTCCCGCCGGACGCCACCGCAAGGATGGCCCGTTTCCCGGTCAGCAGACCCCTGGGCCCGTTTTCGGAATAGGCAAAGGTCACACCCGCACGGGCGACAAGGTCGATCCAGGCCTTGAATGCGGCGGGCACCGAGAAGTTGTAGATCGGTAGGCCGATAACGATCGTGTCGGCGTCCTTCAGCTCCTGCACCAGTTGATCCGACAGGGCGAGTGTCTTGCGCTGCTCATCGGTCCGGCTGTCCGCCGGGGTGAAGTTGGCATCGACCCAGGCTTCGGTCAGCAGGGGCAGGGGCGTGGACAAATCGCGGCGGATGATGCGCGCCGGGGTAAGCCGACTGACGATGTCGGCCGAAAGATCTCGGGTCGTCGAACCCTGGCGGCGGGCGGATGCGTCGATATGCAGAACGGTCTGAGTCATTGGAACCCCTTTGAGATTTGTATGCGATGGGGTGAAATTGGTTATTGCAAATGTGAACGCAACGCTGGAAAAATCACATCTTATGTTGACGTGCGCACAGATGGATTAATTGTCGAATGGAAAACTGGGACGAGGTTCGAACCGCTTATCAGGTGGCCCGGATGGGGACGGTAAGCGGCGCGGCAGAGGTGCTGGGGGTGCATCACGCCACCGTCATCCGCCATATTGATGCGCTGGAGGCGCGATTGAGCGTGAAGCTGTTCCAGCGGCATGCCCGTGGTTACACGCCGACAGAGGCCGGTCTGGATCTGTTGCGGGTGGCGCAGGCCACGGATGACCAGTTCAACCAGTTGGTCGGCCGCCTGAAAGGGGTCGGAGACGATGTCTCGGGAGAACTGGTCCTGACATCGCTCGAGTCGCTGGCGCCATTGGTGGTGCCGGTGCTCACCGCTTTTCAACGCCAGCACCCCGGATTGATCGTGCGGTTTCTGACGGGGGCCCGTCTTTTCCGGCTGGAATATGGCGAGGCACATGTGGCGATCCGGGCCGGGCGCGTGCCGGACCAGCCGGATAACGTGGTTCAGCCCTTCGTCTCTCAGGAAGCGGGGCTCTATGCCAGCAAGGACTATGTCGAGAAGCACGGCAGCCTTGACGGAGTGGAAGACATGAAGAACCATGTCTTTGTCGGCAGCGACGACGAAAACAGCCGGGCCCCCTTTCACATCTGGTTGAGGCAGAACGCCCCGGCGGACAAGATCGTGTTCCGGTGCTCGGACAATGCATCAATCCAGCAGGCCGTTCTTGCCGGAGCGGGTATCGGTTTTGTGCCGCGCTGGGAGGCGGCGCGGCATCCCGAGTTGATAGAGATGATGCCGTCCCAGGACGAATGGGCGGGCAAGCTTTGGCTGGTGACACATGTCGACCTGCACAGGACGCCCAAGGTTCAGAGCTTCCTCAAATTTCTGAAACAGGAAGCGCAAACATGGGTGGGCTGAGCCCCGAGGGACGCGGGCATCTTGCGATGTTGTGCTTTTCGGCTCTGGTGGCGGGCAGTTTTTCGTTGGGGTCCATGGTCGCCAACGAGATTGCGCCGGCGGCCTTGAACGCGGCCCGGTTCGCCCTGGCAGTGATGGTGATTGCGGGCGTCGCCTCGGTCACCACCGGAGTGCCGCGCAGCGCGCTGCATGCGCCCTGGCGGTATTTCGTTCTGGGCGGCCTTTTTGCTGCTTATTTCGTGATGATGTTCGAAGGGCTGAAGACCGCGCCGCCGGTCAGTGCGGCGGCGGTCTTTACCCTGACCCCGATCCTGTCGGCGCTGGCCGGGTGGTTCCTGTTGAAACAGGTCACGACAACGCGGATGGCACTGGCGCTTGCCATCGGGGCGACAGGGGCGCTTTGGGTGATCTTTCGCGCCGATTGGTCCGCTTTTCGCGCCTTCGAGATCGGTCGGGGTGAGGTCATCTATTTCTACGGGTGTATCGCGCACGCTGTTTATACACCGATGGTGCGCAAGCTGAATCGGGGTGAACCGGCGGTTGTCTTTACTCTTGGGATGCTGCTAGCAGGTTGCGTGATCCTGACGATCTATGGCTGGCAGGATATTCGCGCGACCGACTGGATGCATTTGCCCGCGATCGTCTGGATCGGACTTCTCTATGTGGCGATCTGTGCCAGCGCCATGACATTTGTGCTGTTGCAATACGCAACGCTCCGGCTGCCTTCGGCCAAGGTGATGGCATATACTTATCTGACGCCAAGCTGGGTGATCTGCTGGGAAATGGCGCTGGGTAATGGTGTGCCGACGGGTCTGGTCCTGATTGGCATCGCCATGACGGCAATCGCGCTGCTTATGCTTCTGGAAAGCCCGGTTCGAAGGGCGGCGGCCTGACCGGTGCCACCACCTAGCTGTCGGGCTGGGCATCCTCGCCCAACTCGGTTTCCAGGAACCGCTCGAACGCGTCCAGGTTCACCGGTTCGAACTGGCCGAACCCCTGCATCCAGACGCTGGCCGCGCGCAGCGAGTCCGGTTCCAGCTTGCACCATTTCACCCGGCCCCGCTTTTCCTGGCTGATCAGCCCGGCGCGGGTCAGTATGACCAGATGCTTCGAGATCGCGGCCAAGGACATCTCAAAGGGTTCGGCGACGTCTGTCACGGCCATGTCATCCTCAAGCAGCATCGCGAGGATGGCGCGCCGGGTAGGGTCGGCGAGGGCGGCAAAGACGTCGTCAAGCGGTTCAGGCATGTCTTGCCAGAAACATATGGCGAAAGGATCGTCAACCATTTGGTTGAATATGTCCATTTGGCCCATTTGGCGCTAACAGCGGATGCGGCGCATTCGCGCGGCAAGTTTGAGCATATGTGTTTTTCAATAAAAACAGCCGCTTGCTTGGATAATAGAGGTCGGCACTGCGGCGTTGACTCCGAGGCACTTGCCCCTTAGCAGAGTGCCAACACTGCGTGGGAGTTCCGCCCGTGACCGAAGACGACCAAAAGCAGCGGCTGACGCAGCTGGAGGCGCGGATCGCGGCGGCCAAGAAGGCCGGAAGCAAGACCGAGAAACGCGCGGATGCAAGCCATGCCCAGGGCGAATTGGCCTGGCGCATGGTGATCGAGATGGTTTCCGGTCTGGGGATCGGATTTGGCATTGGGTACGGGCTGGACAGCCTGTTCGGGACGATCCCGATCTTCCTGGTGCTGTTCACATTGCTAGGTCTTGCCGCCGGGGTGAATGTCATGCTCCGCAGTGCGCGCGAAATCCAGGCGAAGACAGAGGCTGAAGCCGCGAAGGCAAAGGCCGAGAGAGACGAGAGGGACTAGACGTGGCAAGCGAAGCACAGGCCGCAGACAAGGCAGCAGAGGGTGGTAGCCTGGTCTTCCACCCGATGGATCAGTTCATCGTCAAGCCGCTGTTCGGCGACGGCGCGGTGGGCATGTTCACCATTACCAACTCGACCCTGTGGATGGGTCTGGCGGTGCTGGCGATCATCGGCCTGCTGGTGCTGAGCACCTCGAAGCGCGCCATCGTTCCGGGCCGCATGCAGTCGATCGCGGAACTGGCCTATGGTTTCATCTACAAGATGGTCGAGGACATCTGCGGCAAGGACGGGGTGAAATACTTCCCCTATGTCATGACGCTGTTCATGTTCATCGTGACCGCCAACTTCCTGGGCCTGCTGCCCAAGTCGTTTACCACCACCTCGCATTTTGCGGTGACCGTGGTGCTGGCGTTGGCGGTGTTCCTGACCGTGACCATCCTGGGTTTCGTCAAGAACGGTGCCGGCTTCCTGAGCCTTTTCTGGGTGTCGAGCGCGCCTCTGGCGCTGCGCCCGGTTCTGGCGATCATCGAACTGATTTCCTACTTCGTGCGTCCGGTCAGCCACTCCATTCGTCTTGCCGGTAACGTCATGGCGGGCCACGCGGTGATCAAGGTGTTCGCAGGCTTTGCCGCCATCGCCGCGATCAGCCCGGTTTCGGTCCTGGCGATCACCGCGATGTACGGTCTCGAGGTGCTGGTGGCCTTTATCCAGGCCTACGTGTTCACCATCCTGACCTGCGTGTACCTCAAGGACGCGCTGCACCCGCATCACTAATGCAGCGGTGGGCAAACTGCCCACCCTACGCAACTGATAACTCTGACATTCAACTTCCAATCGTAAGGAGACACATCATGGAAGGCGATCTCGCACATATCGGCGCAGGCCTGGCAGCAATCGGTTCCGGCGCAGCCGCAATCGGTGTGGGCAACGTGGCCGGCAACTTCCTGGCCGGCGCCCTGCGCAACCCTTCGGCCGCCGCGTCGCAAACCGCGACCCTGTTCATCGGCATCGCATTCGCAGAAGCTCTGGGGATCTTCGCGTTCCTCGTCGCTCTGCTGCTGATGTTCGCCGTCTAATTCGCGGAACCTGATCCTTACGCGCAGGTGGGCCCAAGCCATAGCGGCCCACCTGTTGTAAAGACAACGTTCCGACGGAGGACAACATGGCGACTGAACATACCGGAGCTGTCAGCACCTGCGTCGATTCCCATGGCTCTGCCATTGGTATGCCGCAGCTCTGTTTCGACTGGTTCCCGAACCAGATCTTCTGGCTTGTCATCACGCTGGTCGTCGTCTTTCTGGTCCTGTCGCGCGTGGCCCTGCCGCGTATCGCGGCAATCCTGGCCGAACGGCAGGGGACCATCACAAACGACCTCGCCGCTGCCGAAGACCTGAAGGCCAAGGCGCTTGCAGCGGAAGAAGCCTATACCAAGGCACTGGCCGAAGCCCGCGCCGAAGCACAGCGTATCGCCGGTGAAGCCCGCGCCGAGATTCAGGCGGAGCTGAACGAGGCCATCGCCAAGGCAGACGCGGAAATTGCCGCCAAAGCCGCTGAATCGGAGAAGGCGATTGCCGAGATCCGGGCAGGGGCGCTGGAAAGCATCGAGGCGGTTGCCAAGGATACCGCTGGCGAATTGGTGAACGTGCTGGGTGGCCAGGCCGATGACGCGACCGTCGCCGGTGCCGTCGAAGCCCGGATGAAAGGATAAGCGACATGCGTAACATTCTCGCCCTTGTCCTGACAGCAGGTTTCGCCAGCCCGGCGCTAGCCGCAAGCGGTCCGTTCTTTTCGCTGAAGAACACCGATTTCGTGGTGACCATCGCGTTCCTCGTCTTTATTGCGGTCCTGTTCTATTTCAAGGTACCGTCGATGATCGGCGGGGCACTGGACAAGCGCTCCGAAGGCATCAAGTCGGACCTGGAAGAAGCCCGTAAACTGCGGGAAGAAGCTCAGGCCCTTCTGGCATCGTACGAGCGCAAGCAGAAGGAAGTCCAGGGGCAGGCCAACGCCATCGTTGCCGCTGCCAAGGACGAAGCCATGCGTGCGGCCGAACAAGCCAAGGTGGACCTTGAAGCGTCGATCGCCCGCCGGTTGGCTGCGGCTCAGGACCAGATAGCCTCGGCTGAGGCTGCTGCGATCCGCGACGTGCGCGACCGTGCCATCGCGGTGGCTGTCGCTGCTGCAGGTGACGTGATTGCCAAGCAGATGACCGCTGCCGAAGCGAACAAGCTGATCGAGGCCTCGATCGCAGACGTTGGCGCAAAGCTGCACTGAGCGCAGAAGAAATCTGTAACAGAGAAACCCGGGTCGTCGATCCGGGTTTCTTTTTGTGACAGCAGGGTCAGAGTCTTGCGTTTTCATGCTCCAGGCGCTGGCGGGCAATGGCCTCATTCTTTTCCGCCTTCTTCTGGTCGGCAAGACACATCTCGACATAGCTCAGATGCGCTTCGACTGCGGCCCGGGCGCCCGCCGGATCACGCTCTTGAAGCGCGTTGTTGATCACACGATGCTGGTCCAAGATTGCTTCACGCGTCGTGCGCTGGTGGAACATGATCTGCCTGTTGTAGAAAACCCCCTGCCGGAGCAGGTCGAACATCGAGCGCAGCATGTGCAACATCACCACATTGTGGCTGGCTTCGATGATCGCCATGTGGAATTCGGCATCCAGGCGCGCTTCTTCGTCACCCTTGCTGCGTTTTTGGGCCTCGACCATCTTGTCGAAAATGGCCTGGATCACTTTCAGGTCACTTTCCGATCCCAGCCGGGCGGCGCGCTCTGCCGCCAGCCCTTCCATATCTCGGCGGAACGAGAGGTAGTCGAACATCGCTTCGTCATGGGACGCAAACAGGCGGGTCAACGCGGGTGAAAAAGCATTCCCCAGCACTTCGGCCACGTAGATCCCCGAGCCAGCCTTGGTCGTCAGGAGACCTTCGCATTGCAACTCGGCCACCGCGTCGCGCAATGACGGACGCGACACTCCCAGCCGCTCGGCCAGGTCGCGTTCGGCAGGCAGGCGTTCGCCCGGCCGCAGGATGCCCCTGAGGATCAATTGTTCGATCTGGCGCACCACCGAAGTCGAGAGTTTCTCGGACTGGACCTTTTGAAACGGCATTTACTTCGAATGTCCCTTTATCTGTGTTGGAAAACATATTGCTGGTGGATGACCGGCGCAAGTTCACGTCTCTTGTAATAATGGTCAGCAATATTGACTTTGTTTTGGGCTGTCTTACGGTCGCGGCGACGGTGGAGGAGTGACCATGACCCTTGAACAGATATTCGCAACCCGCGCCGCGCGGTTGAAAGCGTCAGAGATACGCGAGTTGTTGAAGCTGCTGGATCAGCCCGACATCCTGTCCTTCGCCGGTGGCATCCCCGATCCGTCGCTGTTTCCCGCCGAGGCTTTTTCGAAGGCGTTCTCCGAGGCGTTGACACCGTCGCGCCAGGCGCAGGCGCTGCAATATTCGGTCAGCGAGGGATACCTGCCGTTGCGCCGCTGGCTCGTCAATCACATGGAAACCATCGGTGTGCCATGTACGGTGGACAATATCCTGATCACCTCTGGCTCTCAGCAGGCACTGGACTACCTAGGCAAGTTGTTCCTCTCGCCAGGCGATACGGCGCTGGTTGGCTGGCCGACCTATCTGGGGGCTTTGGCGGCGTTCAACGCGTATGAGCCGGTCTATGACCGCCTGCGGATCGGTACAAATCGTGCCCCGGCCGATTACATTGCGGCGGCCGAAGCCGCGGGCGGGCGCATCAAATTCGCATATCTCTCGGCAGATTTCTCCAACCCAACCGGTGAAACGGTCGACCACGCCGGGCGGGAACGTTTGTTGGATCAGGCCGAGACGATGGATTGCGCGGTAATCGAAGACGCGGCCTATCAGGCGCTGCGTTATGACGGCGCGCCGGTGCCACCGATCCTGGCGCTCGAGATCGCGCGCAAGGGGACGATCGAGGCTTGCCGAACGATCTATTGCGGGTCCTTCTCCAAGACATTGTCACCGGGATTGCGCGTGGGATGGGTGGTTGCCCCCCAGCCGGTAATCCGGCAACTGGTCCTGTTGAAACAGGCAGCAGACCTGCATTCGTCCAGCATCAACCAGATTGCCATTCATACCGTCGCCGAACGCCTGTTCGACAGCCATGTCGCCGAATTGCGTTCCGTCTACCAACGCAGGCGCGATGCGATGCTGGATGCACTGGCCCGTCACATGCCGGACGGTGTCACCTGGACCCAGCCCGAAGGCGGTATGTTTGTCTGGCTTACCTTGCCAGAGGGACAGGACGGAGCCGCTCTGTTGGCGCGGTCGCTGGAATCGGTCAAGGTTGCTTTTGTGCCGGGCCGCGCCTTTTTCGCCGATGGGTCCGGGGCGAACAGCTTGCGTCTCAGTTTCTCTTGCGCGTCTGAGCCGACGATCGAGGAGGGGATGAAGCGTTTGGGAGTGCTGTTGCGAGAAGGGAAACTCGCCAGCTGACAACGAATGCTTAAGGCTTGTCGTGCCAGTCTCTGGCATGATCCGCTTGTCTCTGCTTCTTATCGTTCTGGTCGGGTGCTCTCAGCCGGGTCCGGAGCTTCGTGGTCTGCCCGCTACTAGCGTGGACGTGGGCGGCAGTCTGTTCGACGTTCGAGTGCGGGGCAATCTGGCGGAAGCGATCCGCCTGAACCCGCAGTACGCGCCACGGTTCGGCCCGATCCGGGACCGGGCGGCTTTTGCGATGGCCCAGGTCTCGGGCTGTCGGGTCGAAGGCGTGCTGGGGGATCAATCGGTGGCCTTGGGCATTCTGGACTGCGGTACGCGGTCTTTGGACTGGGTGTTGCCCGTGTCTGTCCTTCGCTTCGATTGTATCGAGATCGACCAATGGGCGCAGCGACCGACGCAAACCCGTTATGTCGACTTCGAATGCACGCCATACTGAGCAGTGTGCCGCCAGATATTGTGGATAACCTCTGAGAATCATCCAGATGCAGGGGTCTGGCGTTGACAGAGGGCAACTGGGGCATGCAGTCTGATCCGACACAGGAATCACGAAAGCACGCCTTTGCGTTTCACGCGCCTCAAACTGAACGGCTTCAAGAGCTTTGTTGACCCGACCGATCTGATCATCGCGGACGGGTTGACTGGCGTTGTTGGCCCGAACGGGTGCGGGAAATCCAACCTGCTGGAGGCACTGCGCTGGGTGATGGGCGAGAACCGCCCCAAGGCGATGCGCGGCGGGGGCATGGAGGATGTGATCTTTGCCGGGGCCTCCTCGCGCCCGGCGCGCAACTTTGCCGAGGTGACGCTGTTGCTGGACAACTCCGAGCGGCTGGCGCCCTCGGGGTTCAACGATTCCGACCAACTGGAAATCGTGCGCCGCATCACCCGTGACGTGGGCAGTGCCTATAAGGTCAATGGCAAGGATGTGCGCGCCCGCGACATCCAGATCCTGTTTGCCGATGCATCGACTGGGGCGCATTCGCCTGCTCTGGTGCGGCAGGGGCAGATTGCCGAACTGATCAACGCCAAACCCACCTCTCGCCGCCGTATCCTGGAAGAGGCGGCGGGGATCTCGGGCCTCTACCAGCGTCGCCACGAGGCCGAGCTGAAGCTGAAGGGCACCGAAACCAACCTGACCCGCGTCGACGACGTGCTGGAACAGCTGGGCACTCAGCTGGCGCAGCTGGCGCGGCAGGCCCGGCAGGCGGCGCGCTATCGCGAGATCGGCGAACAGCTGCGCCTGGCCGAGGGTCAGCTGCTCTATCGCCGCTGGCGAGATGCCGACGAGGCGCGCGCCCGGGCCGAGGAGGTGTTGCGCCACCGCACCCTGGATGCAGCGCGCGCCGAGGCGGCGGTGCGGCAGGCCGAGACACTGCGCTCAGAGACCGAGGCGGCGCTGCCTGCGCTGCGCGAGGAAGAGGCGATTGCCGGAGCGGTGCTTCAGCGTTTGCATGTGCAGCGCGACACGCTCAATGATCAGGAGCAGCGCGCCCGCCAGCAGATCGAGGTTCTGACTGCGCGGATCGCCCAGCTGGGCCGCGATATCGAGCGTGAGACAGGGCTGAACCGCGACGCGGGCGACACGATCGAGCGGCTGGAATGGGAGGCGCGCGAACTGGCCAAGGCTGGCGCCGGCCATGCCGACCGGCTGGCCGAGGCGGCGGAACTGGCGCGCGAGGCGGCCGCTGTCCTGCAAGAGCGCGAGGATCACCTGAGCCAGGTGACCGAGGATGTGGCGCGGCTGGCCGCCCGCCACCAGTCGGCGCAGCGCCTGGTCGAGGACAGCCGCAAAACGCTGGCCCGCTCGGAGGCCGAGGAGACCCGCGCCCGAAGCGCGGTCGAAGAAGCCCATGCGGCGCTGGATCGCGCGGGCGAAGCTTATGAGGGGGCCGAGAGTGCCGCCGAAGAGGCCACCGAGGCAGCCGAGGCTGCGGAAGAGGCGCTGGCCGCCGCCGACGAGCTGCGCGGCGAGACCCAGGCCCGCGAGGCCGAGGCCCGCGCGCAGCTCTCCGAGGCCGAGGGCGAGCTGGGCGCCATCCGCGCCGAGACCGGCGCACTGGCCAAACTGGTCGAACGAGACACCGCCGAGGGCGGTCAGGTGCTTGACCTTATGCGGGTGCAGCCGGGCTATGAAAAAGCGCTGGGCGCGGCATTGGCCGATGACCTGCGCGCGCCGTTGGTCGAGGGCGAAGGGCCGTCGGGCTGGCTCGACCTGCCCGATTACGACCAGGGTCAGCCTTTGCCGGAGGGCGCAGAGCCGCTGGCGCTGCATGTCTCCGGTCCCGACCGGCTGAGCCGCCGCATCGCGCAGATTGGTCTGGTCGATGCAGCCACCGGGGCCCGCCTACAGGCGGCGCTCAAACCCGGTCAGCGGCTGGTCAGTCTCGAAGGCGATCTGTGGCGGTGGGACGGGTTCCGCGCCTGGGCACAGGACGCCCCCAGTGCGGCGGCGATGCGGCTGGAACAGCTCAACCGGCTGGAGGCGCTGAAACAGGAACTGGCGCAGGTCAGCGCGCGCGCCGAAGGCGCGCGCGCCGCCCATGACCGCCTGTCGCAGCGCCTGCGCGAGGTGACCGAGGCCGACCGTCAGGCCCGCGAGGCCCGCCGTGCCGCAGATCAGCGGATGGCAGACGCCGCCCGCGCCCAAAGCCGGGCCGAGGCCGAGCGCAATCTGGCGCAAGGACGGTTGGAAACGCTGGGTCTTGCCGTCACTCGCCACAAGGAAGACGCGATGGCCGCCCGCGCGCAATTGCGCGAGGCCGAGGCCGGGTTGGCGGAACTGGGTGACCTTGGTACAGCGCGTTCCTCGGTCGAGGATATCCGCCACGCGGTCGAGGCGGCGCGGATCACAATGCTGACGCACCGTTCCAGCCATGACGAGGTGCGTCGCGAGGGCGAGGCCCGCACCAAGCGCGCCCAGGAGGTGACCAAGGACCTCAGCGGTTGGCGCCACCGCTTGGAAACCGCAGGCAAGCGCATCGCCGAGCTGGAAGAGCGCAAGGCCGCCTCCGAGGAAGAGTTGATCGAAGCGATGCAGGTTCCCGGCGAAATCGCCGAGGCGCGCGAGGATCTGGCGGAACAGACCGAAACTGCCGAGACTCGCAGAGCCGAGGCCGCGGATCGGCTCGCCGCAGGCGAGGCGAAACACCGCGAGGCCGCTTTGGCGGAGCGTGAGGCGGCACGACTCGCCTCCGAGGCGCGCGAGGGCCGGGCGGCCGCCGAGGCCCGGGCCGAGGCCGCCCGCGAAACCATGCAGGCCGCCGCCGAACGAATCGCCGAGGAACAACAGGTAACCCCGAACCAGCTCTTGTCGAAACTGGGGATCGAGCCGGACGCCATGCCCAACAGTGACGCGCTCGAAGCCGAGGTCAACCGTCACAAGCGCCAGCGCGACGCCATGGGCGCGGTCAACCTGCGTGCCGAGGAAGACGCACGCGAGGTGCAGGAGGAATTCGACTCGCTATCCAAGGAAAAGAGCGATCTGGAAGAGGCGGTCAAGACCCTGCGCAGCGGTATTGCCAGCCTCAACCGCGAGGGGCGCGAGCGGCTGCTTACCGCCTTTGAGCAGGTCAATTCGAACTTTGCCATGCTGTTCCGCCACCTTTTTGGCGGCGGCGAGGCCAATCTGGTCATGGTTGAAAGCGACGACCCGCTGGATGCGGGGCTGGAGATCATGTGCCAGCCGCCGGGCAAGAAATTGTCGACCCTGTCGCTTTTGTCGGGTGGCGAACAAACTCTGACCGCGATGGCGCTGATCTTTGCGGTCTTCCTGGCCAACCCGGCGCCGATCTGCGTGCTCGACGAGGTCGACGCGCCGCTCGACGATGCCAACGTGACACGGTTCTGCGATCTTCTGGACGAGATGTGTCGCCAGACCGACACACGGTTCCTGATCATCACCCACCACGCGGTGACCATGGCGCGGATGGACCGGCTGTTCGGCGTGACCATGCAGGAGAAGGGCGTCAGCCAGCTGGTCTCGGTCGACCTGAAAAAGGCCGAGGCGCTGGTCGCCTGATCCGCCTCACCGCAACGTGACTGGGGATGCAGGGGCTGCCGGGCTAGGTTTGGCGCATGATCCTGCGCCTTGCCCTTGCCTTCTCTCTTGTCGCGACCCCAGTGATGGCCACCGAATGGCGCCTGAAAGAGGGCGATCGCCCCCTGAATGCTGCGGAGCTGGAGGCGCTGGCCGGGCGCACGCTGACCTTCTACGACGATGGCCGCTCGACCTATTCGGCGGGGGGGTCGTTTTCCTACACCTATTCCCTGGCCAATGGCGGCGGTACCGCATTCGGCACCTATCATATCGCCGAGGATGGCAGCATCTGCACTCGCTTCCGCAACGGTCTGGGTCGCTGCGACCTCTATGTCCTGAACGGCACCCGGATGCTGCTGATCACCGAAAAGGGCGAGCGGTATCCGGTCCGGCCAGAGTAAGGCGCCCCCTCACAACCGGTTCAGCAGTTCCGCCGTGGGCCAGGCATCGGCGGGCAGGCCCAGCCGGGCCTGTTCGGCCTGGACGGCGGTCCGCGTGCCCGCGCCCAGGATGCCGTCGATCTTGCCCACGTCATGGCCGCGCGCCTGCAACTTCTGTTGCAGCGCTTTCATGCCCGCACCGTCCAGCCCGGGCTCGGGATTGCCTGCCTCATAGACCTGCCGGCCCTCCAGCCTGGTGCCGAAATAGGCCGCCGTCAGCACATAGACAAAGCTTTGGTTCCATTCGAAATAGACGTCGAAATTCGGATAGGCGAGGAAGGACGGCCCCTTGTGACCCTGCGGCAGGATCAGCGAGGCGGGTAGGTTGGCAAGGTCCCCCGCGCGCGGGCGCACGCCCATCGCCTGCCACTCCGCCGCTGAACGCGGCTTGCCCGGCCCGCTCAGCGACCAGTCCATCCGGTCGGGCAGGGTGACCTCTTGCAGCCAGGGCTCGCCCGCGCGCCACCCCAGATGCGACAGCATCCGCGCGCCCGACATCAGCGCATCCGGTGCCGAGGTCTTGAGGGTCACATGCCCATCGCCATCTCCGTCGACGCCGTTTTCAAGGATATCGCGCGGCAGCATCTGAACCATGCCGATCTCGCCTGCCCAGGCGCCGGTGGTGCGGGCGGGGTCGAAATCGCCATGGCTGTAAAGCTCGATCGCGGCAAAGATCTGTGGCCGGAACAGTTCGGGCCGGCGACAGTCATGTGCCAGCGTGATCAGCGCGTTGCGGGTGTTGAAATCGCCCTGATAGCCGCCGAAATCGGTCTCGAACGCCCAGAAGGCCAAAAGTACGCCCCGTGACACGCCGTATTCCGCCTCGATCCGGTCGAACACCGCATCATATTTGCGCCCCATCGCCTTGCCGGTGTCGAGTCGGTTTTGCGAGATTAGACGGCGCGAGAACTCGACAAAGGGTTTCTGGAACACACCCTGAGCACGGTCGGCCTTTAGCACCTTGGCGTCCTGCGTCGCGCCCTGAAAGAAGCGGCCGACCAGCGCCGGGTCATGGCCCATCGAAACCGCTTCGGCCTTGAGACCATCGACAAAGCTTGAAAAACCGCCGCCGCATTGCGCCAGCGCCGGAGAGGCCAGTAGAATAGCGGCCATGATCTGGGGGAGAATTCGCATGATGTCCTGTTGGTTTGGTCCTGGAATGCGATCAGAAGATCGCCGCCAGCGCCACCAGCGTCAAGGTCAGGCCAAGCGCCAGCGCCCAGACTTGCCAGAGCAGATCCACGGCACGTTCGATCTCGCGCGCACCGATATCCTTGCGCCCTTCTTCGTTGACCCAGGCGAGATGGCGGATTTGTCCGTGATAACTGCGCGGCCCTGCAAGGGCCAACCCCAGGGCACGGGCCATGGCGGCTTCGGGCCAGCCTGCATTGGGGGAGACGTGGCGTTCGGCATCCTCGACGATGCCGCGCCATTGGCGCCAGTTGTTCGACAATCCCATGATCATCAGGCAGGTCAGGCGCGCCGGGATCAGGTTCAGCAGATCGTCGAGTTTTGCAGCGGCCCAGCCAAATTGGATGTATTTCTCGTTCATGTAGCCGATCATGCTATCTGCGGTGTTGATGGTCTTGTAGAGCAGAAGACCCGGTAAACCACCGATCAGAAACCAGAATGCGGGCGCTATCACACCGTCACTGAGGTTTTCGGCGGCGCTTTCAATAGCCGAACGCGCGACTTGCGGCTCGGTCATCGCCGCAGTGTCCCGGGATACGATGCGCGCGACGCTGCGGCGAGCTTCGGGCAGGGACAGGCGCAATGCATCGGCGACGTCTGCCACATGTGTTGCCAGCGATTTTTGCGCCAGCAGAATGGCACAGATCAATAACTCTGCCATTGGACCCAACAGCGACAGGATCGCGCCGACGGACAATGCGCTCAGTGAGAGTATGACGGTCAGGGCCAGGCCCTTCAGGCGCTTGTGCTGTCCTTCGTTCAATTCCTGATCGAGGGTCGAGATGATGTTACCGATCAGGACCGCCGGATGTTTGACCCGTGACCAAAGCCACTCTGGTTCGCCGAATGCGGCGTCCAGCAACATGGCAAAGCCGAGGAGCATTGCGGTTGTCACAATGCGCTCTCCAATTGCTGCCAGCCGTTGACTGGAGGCAGGCCAAGACGCAGAAAATGGTCGGAGTAGGGAAAGATGCGGCTCCAGATCCGGGCCTGGGCCAGTCGTTCCTGCCACTCCGCTGCTTTGTTGACATGGTACAGGCGAAAGAGGCTGGTTCCGCCGACCAGGGCCGCGCCATTCGCGGTCATCGCTGTGTCGAGGCGGGCGGCGTCGCGGGTGAGCCGCTGCCGGGTTTCGCTGGCCCAATCCAGATCGTCCAGCGCGCGTGTGCCGATACGCAGGGCTGGTCCCGAAACGGCCCAAGGGCCGGTCATATCATTCAGTCTTGCGATGATGTCGGGCCGGGCGATGGCAAATCCCAGTCGCAATCCCGCCAAACCCCAGAATTTGCCAAAGCTTTTCAACACGATGGTACCGGGTCGTTCGGCCAAGTGGATCATCGTCGCGTCCGGGGTGACATCGCAGAAGCTTTCGTCGATCACGCTAAGTTGGGCGTCAGTGTCGACGGGCGACCACAGATGGCCGTCGGGATTGTTCGGATGCACAACGACCCGAGCGTCACCATTTCTCGTGTCGGTGACTTGCCAGCTATGCGCCAAGAAAGCGGCGGCGTGTTCATTGTAGGTTGGTGTCGTGATGTGTACCCTTCCGGGTTTCACCAGGGCTGGAATGCGCGCGATCAATGCAGAGGCCCCAGGCGCAGGCAGGATCGCTGCGCCGTCGGGAACACCCCAGAACCTGCGGGCGGCTGCCGTAAGGTCTGAAAATGCGCCGTGATCGGGCAGCGCGGCCCAGTCTGCGGTTTCAAGTTGCCCGATTGGATAGGGATCAGGGTTGATGCCTGTGGAAAGGTCGATCCATTCGTGACGAGCGCCTCCGAACCGCTTGATGGCATGATCCAAGCCGCCGCCATGGTCACGGCGGGCGCGCGGATCGGTTGTTTCTTGACCCGCCTGTGGCGGTGCAGCAAGTTCAGGTATCATTCTTCACGTCGTCCCGGCTTGGCATTCAGCTTGAAACGGATTTCCGGGCAAAGCTCAAGATCGTTCCGAGCCTTCCGAGGCGAGTTGTCGAATGTTAACAATTTGTAAAACATTTGATCAGATCACGGTACTTGGGGATGGCACCATGTATGACAACAAAGTACGTGCCAGGTTGGCTGTTATGAATGTGCTCATTGTAGAAAGTAACCCGGAGTTGGGAGAGCTATGGCAACGCCATTTGCAGCGGCAAGGGGGCGAGGTTACGCTCGTCCAGTCACAAGAAGACGCGATCCTGGCGCTGTACCGTAGCGATTACGAGATCATCGTTTTGGATCTGGTTCTCGCACAGGGCAGTGCCTTGGCGGTTGCGGATTTTGCGAGCTATCGTCAACCAAAGGCCCGGGTCATTTTCGTGACCAACACGACCTTCTTTTCTGATGGCTCGATATTCGCCCACAGCCCCAATGCATGTGCTTACGTCCACGGTGACACGCCTCCAGAGGATCTTGCGGCGATGGTCGAGCACTATGCCGCGGGACGCTGACCCCGGCCATGCGGCGCGAGATAGTCGAGCTGCGGGTTGATCGGGATGATCCTGTGCGGATTGATACTGTCGTGGCTGAAATGATAGTGGCGCACGATATGGTCCAAATTGACCGTCTCCGAAACGCCAGGCCATTGATAGAGCTCGCGGGTATAAGCCCACAGGTTGGGATAGTCTATCAACCGGCGGCGGTTGCATTTGAAATGTAGGTGATACACGGGGTCAAACCGGACCAAGGTGGTAAACAGCCGCCAATCAGCCTCGGTCACGCGGTCACCCATCAGATATCGGTTTCGTGACAGGCGTGTTTCGAGCCAGTCAAGCGTATCGAACAGCGGATGAACGGCGGCATCGTATGCTGCCTGAGTCGTGGAAAATCCGCATTTGTAGACGCCATTGTTGACAGCTTCGTAAACCCGAGCGTTGACCTCTTCGATCTCACTCCGAAGGCTTTCGGGCCAGTAGTCGTCCGTGTTCCCGGTGATCCCGTCGAAGGCAGAGTTGAACATCCGGATGACTTCCGAACTCTCATTTGAGACGACGGTCTGGCGCTCTGTATCCCACAGGATTGGGACGGTCACCCGGCCTGAATAGGTGGGGTTGGCGCGGGTATAGAGTTGGTGGGCAAATTCATGCCCATAGAGCCGGTCGCCTGTCGATCCTTTTCGGTCTGTGGCAAAGGACCAGCCGTTTTCCAGCATATCGGGGTGGACCACCGAGACCCCGATATGATCGGATAAGCCTTTGATTGCGCGGAAAATCAGCGTTCTGTGGGCCCAGGGGCAAGCCAGGCTGACATAGAGGTGGTAGCGCCCAGAGACGGCGGCAAATCCGCCTGAACCTGTCGGGCCGGCGGAGCCGTCGGGGGTGATCCAGTTGCGAAATCCGGCCTCGCTCCGAAGGAATGATCCGCCTGTGGACTTGGTATCGTACCAGACATCCTGCCACACTCCGTCAATCAGTTGTCCCATATCCGCCTCCACTTTTGCCACACGCAAAATGTAGGATCCACTCGGCGGATTGGACACGCCAATGACGCGCAGGTCTTATGCGTGGATGCACATCCGGCGATGTGACGTTGCTGCTCAAAATGGAAAACAACGCCTTTGCGGGAAAAACTTTGCTTGTTTTTTACAAATGTCAGGGCACCCTTGTTTCAATCGCGAGGAGGATCGAATGAGTACCTACGTGTCCAAGGAGATCAGCGAAGGTCTTGCCGCAGCCCGGATTTCCGGGCTGAAGAAGATGAGCCGCCTGCGTGTCGAGCAGGATGGGATGCTTTATACGGTGCTTCGTCTCTGGCGCGACGGGTTTGCTGTCGAGGCCGAGACTACGCCGCCGCTGCGTGGGCTTGTCGATATCTACGAGGGGTCGAACCTGCTTTATCAATGCCTGATCGTGGCCTCGGGGGGCGAGGGCGGTGAGATGGTCTATGAGTTCAAGCGGCACACGTTAGCGATGGACCGGGCGCCGCTCGATTTCGCCCGGTCGCCGGATGCGCCTGCCGGTCTGATCGGCAAGGAGTAACCGCGTCCAGCGCTGCGTCGGTAAAAACGCGGCGCAGAACCAGACAATCTCTACTGCAAATCGCCGAAGGCTTGGTTCAGCCGGTCGATTGCCTCTTCGATCCGGGCCTTTTGTGTTCCCAGGTTGAACCGCAGGAAGCTTTCGCCACCGGTGCCGAAACTGGTGCCGTGATTGACCGCGATCCTGGCCTGCTGCTCAACTCGCTCGGTGAACTCGGCCCGGTCCATGCCCGTCCCCGAGAAATCCACCCATGCGAGATAGGTCGCTTCGAGCGGCATCGAGCGCAGGCCTGGGATCGCTGCGATAGCACTGTCGAACAGGCGCCGGTTTTCGTCCAGATAAGCCATCAACCCACCCACCCATTCGGCCCCCTCCGGCGAATAGGCGGTCAGCGTCGCCATCTGCCCGGTCGAGTTCGGCGCCAGCGACAGGGCCGCCATCCGCTTGGCGAAACGTCCACGCAGTTCGGGGTCGGGGATGATCACCTGCCCGGTATGTAGGCCCGCGATGTTGAACGTCTTGGACGGCGCGGTGAGCATCAACAGCCGGTCGACGATATCGGGTGCCGCGTTGGGCATCGGGATATGGGTATGGCCGGGATAGACCAGGTCATGATGGATCTCGTCGGACAACAGCAAAAGGTCATGCCGCTTGGCGAAATCGGCCACTGCGCGCAGCTCCTCCTGCGTCCAGACCCGGCCGCCGGGATTGTGCGGCGAGCACAGGATCACCATGCGCTCGTTGCCGGTCATCTGCGCGTCATAGGCAGCAAAGTCCATCTCGTACCGGCCATCGGTGTTGACCATCTGGCATTCCACCACCTGCCGGCCCGCATTGCGGATCACCTTGGCAAAGGCGTGATAGACCGGGGTGAACAGCACGATCCCGTCGCCCGGCTGGGTATAGGTGTCAAGGCACATGCCCACACCGTTTACCAGCCCGGTGGTGGTAAAGATCGCCTCGGGCGCCACATCCCAGTCGTGGCGGTTGCGCATCCACCAGCGGATCGCATCGGTATAGGGTTTGTCATAGTTGACATAGCCCAGCACGCCATGGTCCGTCATCTCGCGCAGCTTGGCTAGCACGTGATCGGGCGCGCGGAAATCCATGTCGGCGACCCACATGGCCAGACCGTCCTGTGCGGGCACGCCATAGATGGGTTCCATCATGTCCCATTTCGAGCAAAAGGTTCCGTGGCGGTCGATCAGGTCGTCAAAGCTCATGTCTGTCTCCGGGGTCATCTGGTCGGCCAGAGGCTAGCCAGTTTGCCGCCATGCGCAAGGGGCGTTGCAGCAGGGCGGGCAATCGCCTAAATCGGAGCCATGAAACGTGCTATTCTCATTCATCCCGATCCGCGCCTGAAAAAGGTCTGCGCGCCCGTGGCCGATATCTCGGACGAATTGCGTACGCTGGCCGACGACATGCTGGAAACCATGTATGACGCCCCGGGCATCGGTCTGGCCGCGCCGCAGATCGGTGTGCTAGATCGGCTGATCGTGCTGGATTGCGTCAAGGAAGAGGGGGCCGCCGCGCGCCCGCTGGTGATGTTCAACCCGCGCGTCATTGCCGCGTCGGACGAGACCAATGTTTACGAGGAAGGGTGTCTTTCGATTCCCGAGCAATATGCCGAGGTGACCCGCCCCAAGGTGGTGGATGTGGAATGGATCGACCGCGACGGCAACTTGCAAAGCGAGGCCTTTGACGGGCTCTGGGCCACCTGCGTGCAGCACGAGATCGACCATCTGGATGGCAAGCTGTTCATCGACTATCTCAAGCCGCTGAAACGCCAGATGATCACCCGCAAGATGCAGAAGCTGAAGCGCGAGCGGGCGCGGGCGTGAGCGTCCTGCCGATCCTGACCTGGCCCGATCCATGCCTGTCGCAACGCTGTGATCCGGTCGAGGGGATCGTGCCCGACGATCTGATCCGCGACATGTTCGATACCATGTATGCCGCCAAGGGGCGCGGGCTGGCCGCGCCGCAGGTGGGCGTGATGCAGCGGTTTTTCGTCATGGATGTCGGCTGGAAAGAAGGCACGGCCAGCCCGATGGCGATGATCAACCCGGTGATCATGGCCGCCGAGCGGGTACCGGTCGAGATGGAGGAGGCGTGCCTGTCGATCCCCGGCCTGTCGGTGCCCGTCACCCGGCCCAAGGCGGTGACGGTGCAATGGACCGCGCCCGAGGGCGACATTCATATGGCCGATTTCGACGGGTTCGAGGCGCGCTGCATCCAGCACGAATTCGACCATCTGAACGGGGTCGTCACGCTGGATCATTTGGACCCGCAGGCCCGCGCCGCCATGCTCTCCGCTTATGAGGAAAACCATCCATGACCGTCCGCCGCTGCCTGCCCTGGCCCGACAAGCATCTGCGCAGCCGCGCCGCCGAAGTGAGTGAGATCACCGACGAGATCCGGGCGATCTGGACCGACATGATCGACACGATGGAGGCGATGCCGGGCGTGGGCCTGGCCGCGCCACAGATCGGGGTGATGCTGCGGCTGGCGGTGGTCGATGGCTCGTCCGAGCGGGGCCGCGCGGTGCGGATGGCGAACCCCGAGATCCTGCATGCCTCGGTTGAGCTGCGCGAACATGACGAGGCCAGTCCCAACCTGCCCGGCGTCTCGGCCAGGCTGAAACGCCCGCGTGCGGTGACGGTGCGGTTCCTGAACGAACAGGGGCAGGTCGACCGGCGCGATTTCGTCGGCATCGAGGCGACCAGCGTGCAGCACCAGATCGACCACCTGAACGGTCGGATGTATTTCGACAATCTCAGCAAGGTCAAACGCGACATGCTGCTGCGCAAGGCGCGCAAGCTGGGGGGCTGAGGTCATGCGCGTCGTGTTCATGGGAACCCCCGATTTCTCGGTCCCGGTGCTGGATGCGCTGGTAGAGGCCGGGCATGAGATCGCCGCCGTCTATTGCCAGCCGCCCCGCCCGGCGGGGCGCGGAAAAAAGGACCGTCCGACGCCGGTCCATGCCCGCGCGCTGACACTGGGGCTGGAGGTGCATCACCCGGTCTCGCTGAAAGGGGCCGAGGCGCAGGCGGATTTCGCCGCACTTGGCGCCGATGTGGCAGTGGTGGTGGCCTATGGGCTGATCCTGCCGCAAGCGGTGCTGGACGCACCGCACCACGGCTGTCTAAATATCCACGCCAGCCTGCTGCCGCGCTGGCGCGGCGCGGCGCCGATTCACCGGGCGATCATGGCGGGCGATGCCGAAACGGGCATCTGCATCATGCAGATGGAGGCGGGGCTCGATACCGGTCCGGTGCTGCTCAGGTCGAGGACGCCCATTCGGGCGGAGGAGACCACCGGGGCCTTGCACGACCGGTTGTCGGCGATGGGCGCCGACCTGATCGTTGAGGCTCTGGCACGCCTGCCCGAACTGACGCCCGAACCCCAGCCCGAGGAGGGCGTCACCTATGCCGCCAAGATCGACAAGTCCGAGGCGCGGGTGGACTGGACCCGCCCGGCGGTCGAGATCGACCGTCAGATCCGGGGCCTGTCGCCCTTTCCCGGCGCCTGGACCGAGATCGCGGGGGAACGGGTGAAACTGCTCGCCTCGCGCCGGGCCGGGGGGCAGGGCACCCCGGGCGCGGTGTTGGACGATGTCCTGACCGTGGCCTGCGGCACCGGCGCTGTCTCACTCACCCGCTTGCAACGGGCGGGCAAAGGGGCGCAGGATGCCGACATCTTCCTGCGCGGCTGTCCCGTGCCAAAGGGAACCCGCCTGTAGAAGGGGATTGCACATGTTCATGGTTCTGATGGGAACGGTGGTGATCGCCGGGATCGTCGGCTACATCTCCGAGAAATCGGGGTTCACCCATAACGGCTATCTGCAATCCATCATCATCTGCGTGGGCGGGGCCTTCCTGTTTTACTTTGTACGGATCATGTTCGGGATCGGCTTTGGATCTGCGGGGATGAACGCCATTCTTTCGTCCATCGGGGCGCTGATCATCGTGCCGTTCCACTGGAGGAAATGAGATGCATGTCGTTGTCCTGATCATCATCGGCGCCGCTGCCGGGTTTCTGGCCACCCGGCTGATGCGGGTCGAGGCGGATATTCCCACCACCATGCTGATCGGCATCGTTGGCGCGTTGATCGGCGGGCTGATCCTGCGGGCGCTTCTGACCATGATGGGCTGGCTGTCGGGCTTTGTCGGCGCGGTGCTGGGGGCGCTTCTGGTGGTCTGGCTCTGGCAGACCTATCTGCGGCGGCGCTGAGACGCGCCGGACGAAAGCGAGGCTCTGCCTCGCGCTTCGGAGTTCTTTGGGCGAAACGAAGGGTTGTCAGCCGCGCGTACGTGGCGGGCGGCTTTTATAGACCGGCAGGCGCCAGCCGAAAATCAGCGATCCGGCGCGCAGACCCCAGCAGACAAGCGCGCAAAGGCCCAGCGCGGGCAGGGTGGCCAACCCCAGCCCAGTGGCGATCATCGCCGCCACCGCCCCCGCCAGCGCGCAGGAGACGTAGAGTTCGCCCTGTTTCAGGACCAGCGGCACTTCGTTGCAGACCACATCGCGCATCAGCCCGCCCAGGCAGCCGGTCATCATGCCCATCAGCACCACGATCACCGGCGGTTGTGCCTGCGCCAGCGCCACCCCGGTACCGGCGGCCACCGCGATGGACAGCGCGAAACTGTCGAGCCAAATCAGCAGGCGATAGCGGCTTTCGACCAGATGGGCAGTGAAGAAGACCAGCGCGGCGGCACCCGAGGCGATCAGGATATAGGCGGGCTGGCCCACCCAGAACACCGGGTCGCGATCCAATAGCAGGTCACGCATGGTACCGCCGCCCACCGCCGTCAGGCAGGCGACAAAGGCAAACCCTACCAGATCGAGTTGCGCCCGGCTGGCCACCAGCGCGCCGGTCAGGGCAAAGACCAGGACCGAAGCATAGTCGAGCAGGGCGAGCAGGCTCATGGCTTGGCCTTGGCCGGTTTGAAGGGCTTCATTCCCTCGCGTGCCAGTTCGTCGGCGCGCTCGTTCTCGGGATGACCGGCATGTCCCTTGACCCATTTCCAGGTCACGTCGTGACGCGCCTGTGCCGCGTCCAGCCGCTGCCAGAGTTCCACATTCTTGACCGGCTTGCGGTCGGCGGTTTTCCAGCCGTTGCGTTTCCAGCCAAAGATCCAGCCGGTCACGCCGTTTTTTACATAGGCGCTGTCAGTGACAACTGTAATCTGCGAGGGTCGTTCCAGTGTTTCCAGCGCGTTGATGGCGGCCAGAAGTTCCATCCTGTTGTTGGTGGTATCGCCTTCTCCACCATTCAGTTCGCGTTCCTTGAGGATGGTTTCCCCTTCAACCGCCCGCAGCAAGACGCCCCAGCCACCCGGACCGGGGTTTCCCGAACAGGCACCGTCGGTATAGGCAAAAAGTTCAGGCACGGGCGCGCACCGCGATCCAGTCGGAGACCTCGCCACTCAATCCAGGTCCGGCACCGAAGGCCCGGTCGATGATTGTAAAGCCTGCCACTTGCATCCGCGTCTCCAGTTCGTCTTCCGTGTAATAGCTGTAGAACCGGCCAAGCGCGTCGCGCGCCTCGCCAGTGCCGAGCTTTAGGGCGATATGGAAAAGCCCGCCGGGTTTCAAGGCCCTGTGCAAGGCGGACAGATGACCGGGAAAGGCGTGGCGTGGCGCATGTAAGAGACTGAAATTGGCCCATATACCGTCAAACTCTGCTATTTCGACCACGTCATCGAAAGTTGCCTGCCGGACAGTGACGCCGGGATGTCGGGCCGCCAGTTTCACCATTTCGGCGGACGCATCCATGGCGGTGACCCGCATTCCCGCGCGTACCAGTGCGGCGGCCGATGTTCCCGGGCCACAGCCCAGATCGAGAACATGAGAGCCCTGCGGCAGGTTTGCGACAAAAGCCGTCAGCTCTGGATCGGCTGCGTTATGTTCGTCGGTCATGTCCGCGTAGTCAGAGGCCCGGCTCTGGTAAACGCGAATGGTTTCCGGGTCGCTCACAGGAAGACTCCGGCAGACAGGCAGGACACAACTACAAAGGTCAGCACCAGGCGCAACCGCATCCACCACACCGGCGCCAGCCCCCATGCGGCAAAGGCTGCATCCAGCATCAAAAGGCCTAGGAAGCCGAAAATCAGGTTCACGGCCGCGCTTGTCGGTCCGCCGCCGGTCATGAAGAACGCCCAAAGAGCAGGGATTACGGACAAGACATAGCCGGTCGCGGCCTGCCCGCCGTTGGCTTTGGTGGCAAATCCCCAGAGAACCCCCGACATGAAGGCGAGAATGATCTGACCATAGGCGATCTGGACATAGGGGCCGATGAACCGCGGCCCAAGAATTCCTGCGCCCCACGCCTGCAAGGCGGGAAGCAGGTAGGTGGCCGCCCCCCAGATAAAGGGCAGCAGCCCGGCCAGACCCAGGAAAAGCGGCACGCGGGGAATACCGCTCATGCGTGTTTCTCCGTCAATTGTGCGGTAACATCGATGTTCTTTACGGCCATGATGTATTCATTTTTTGTCATAGTTCGCCCGTGCCTCATGTGTGGAAGAGGGGATTTTCGAGCCTGTCCAGCCTAGCTTTGAACGTCGCCACTTGGAAGCGAGGTTTCCGTCTCGCGCATGCTGGGTCTGAGTGCCGTCCGCTGCCACCATTCATACAGGTCGGGGTAGCGGGCCAGCAGGTCGGCCCCTTCGGGCGCTTGCACAAGCGCGGCTATCATGGGGGCCAGATGGCATTCCGCCCGACCAAAACCCTGGGACAACACCAGACCCTCGCGTGCAATCTCGTCCAACGCGGCCAGGACTTTGGGCGTGCGGCGCAAGCCGTCCTGGACTTCCGTAGGATCACTCGGTTCGCAGTAGGTGGGGCGGAAAACCGCATGTTCGTAGATCTGGCGAACCAGCGGCCAATAGGCGTAAGCATCGGCAACGCAGACCACTTGTATCGCTCGGGCGGCTGCTTGTGGGCTGTCTGGCATCATAGGCGTCCCGTCGAACGCGGCGTCCAGATAGGCCGAAATCGCTGCGGTTTCGTAAATCGCAAAATCCCCATGGCAAAGGAAGGGTACGCGGCCAAACGGGTGAGGACCAAGCGCGTCCTGAGCAAACGGATCATGCTCGACGTAGTCGAATGATATGCCTTTCTCCAACAGGATTAGGCGGATGATCCGGGTATAGATGCTGTGGCTGTAGCCGGTCAGAACCGGTCGGGGCAGGGTCATGCCGGTTGCCGCAACACTCTGGGCACCTTGAATTCAACGTGTTCGATTGCGGTCTCGACCACTTCGACTGTCACGGCAAAGCGGTCGCGAAAGGCGTCGATCACTTCATTGACCAGAAGTTCAGGGGCAGAGGCGCCAGCGCTTACAGCGACGCTTCGGATACCGTCCAGTGCCCGCCAGTCGATTTCCCCGGCGCGTTGCACCAGCTGAGCATATCCGCACCCGGCCTTGGCCGCGACCTCGACCAGCCTGCGCGAATTCGACGAATTCGGTGCGCCCACAACTAGCAGAGCATCGGACACGGGAGCTACTGCCTTGACCGCTTCCTGACGATTCGTTGTGGCGTAACAGATGTCTTCCTTGTGAGGGCCGACGATGTGCGGGAACCGCGCCTGAAGAGCCGCGACTATGTCGCGGGTATCGTCCACCGACAGGGTGGTCTGTGTCACAAAGGCGAGATGCTCGGGATCGCGCACCACGATGCGGGCCACGTCCTCGACAGTTTCCACCAGCAGCACCTCGCCTTCGGGCAATTGCCCCATGGTACCAATGGTTTCGGGGTGGCCGCGATGACCGATCATGATGATCTGTAGGCCGTTTTCGGCGTGACGCTCTGCCTCGATGTGAACCTTGGACACCAGCGGGCAGGTGGCATCGACAAAGACCATCTGGCGGCGCTCGGCCTCGGCCGGAATGGATTTTGGCACGCCATGAGCCGAGAAGATGACCGGCCGGTCATCGGGGCATTCATCCAGTTCCTCGACGAATACCGCGCCCTTGGCGCGCAATCCGTCGACCACGAATTTGTTGTGCACGATTTCGTGCCGGACATAGACTGGCGCGCCCCATTTCTCGATGGCCATTTCGACAATCTTTATGGCGCGGTCGACGCCGGCGCAAAATCCGCGCGGCGCGGCAAGGTACAGGGTAAGGGGCGGTTTGGTCATGGCGGCTTCTCCTTGCCCGGAACAGGTAAGGCTTTGGCTGACGAACGTCCAGTCCGGGCCATGACGTCACGAAACCGTCACGTGACGGGCTTAGAAAACGGGCATTGGTCCGAAGTCCATTTTTCAGTACGCAGAACGGCCGGGTGATCGCTCGCCCGGCCGTCCTATTTTTGCGATTAGAGCTTTGCGCTTTGGCGCGTGGCTTTTACTGCGCGTTCGCCGCGACCGATCTAGGTTCCATCGGGACGTCGCGCGGGGGGCGACCGATCACGTCACGCAATTCTTCGAGTTCGATGAAGTTGTCGGCCTGGCGGCGCAATTCGTCCGAAATCATCGGGGGTTGGCTGCGAATCGTCGAAACGACCGAGACACGAACCCCTTGGCGTTGGAGGCTGGCCACCAGCGGCCGGAAATCGCCATCGCCTGAAAACAGGACAATATGGTCGACGCGCGGAGCTAATTCCATGGCATCTACGGTCAGTTCGATGTCCATGTTCCCCTTGACCTTACGGCGCCCCATGCTGTCGGTGTACTCTTTCGCCGGCTTGGTCACCATGGTGAAGCCATTGTAGTGCAACCAATCAACGAGTGGACGGATCGGTGAGTATTCGTCATTCTCCAGCAGCGCCGTGTAGTAGAAGGCTCTCAACATCTTGCCGCGTCGCATAAACTCTTGGCGAAGCAACTTATAGTCGATGTCAAAACCAAGAGCCTTTGCAGCCGCATAAAGATTCGAACCGTCGATGAACAGCGCAAGCCGTTCGTCTTTATAAAACATAATTGTTCCTTCCGGTGTGAAGCATTCCGCCTGCGTCCGTGAGTGAGTGCAAATAAATCGGCGAAATGCTTTTTCCAATGTAAGTGAAACGCCATTTATGGCAAGGGTGCACTTGACGTGAACGGAAACATACGATGATCAAAATCCAGCGAAATTCCGTTATCGCCTTGGGCGCAAATCTAAGTTTTGATCAAACTCCCCCTATTTTGACGTTGCGGCATGCCGTCCGGGAACTGTCCAGAAAGGGCATGGTTGTCACTGCCGAAAGCCGATTCTACGCAACGCCGTGCTTTCCCCCGGGCGCAGGGCCAGATTACGTCAATGCGGCGATTGCCATCAATGCAAATCTATCACCAGTTGATCTGCTTGTGGTGCTTCACGAAGTTGAGGAAATGTTCGGACGGAGGCGCGAGCAGCGTTGGGGAATGCGCACCCTGGACCTCGACCTGATTTTTTATGGCGATAATGTTCTTCCGACCATCGAAGAGTTCGAGGCATGGTGCAATCTCCCGTCGGAGGTCCAAGCGAAAACAGCACCTACTGAATTGATCTTGCCGCATCCACGTTTACAGGACCGCGCCTTTGTTCTCGTTCCGATGGCCGATGTGGCGCCAGATTGGCGCCACCCTGTTCTGGGTAAGACCGTGGTCGAGATGCTCGCCGATTTGCCTCCAAAAGAAGTGGCCGAAGTTAAGCCGTTATTGCTGTGAAACTGGGGAATTCCTGCTTGTCAACCGCGGGAAACGCGCCTAGATACGTCCTTTCTGGACAAGGTTGCACTTTGGAGAGTCGCTTATGGCCCGCGTAACGGTAGAAGACTGCGTAGATAAGGTTCCGAACCGGTTCGAGTTGGTGTTGCTCGCCGCTCACCGCGCACGCGAAATCTCCGCTGGCGCGCCGATCACAATTGATCGAGACAACGACAAGAACCCTGTTGTTTCATTGCGCGAGATCGCCGACGAGACACAGAGCGCGGACAGCCTGCGGGAACGCCTGATCGAGGCTAATCAGACGCAGATTGAAGTAGATGAACCCGAAGACGACCAGATGGCGCTGCTGATGGGGGCTGAGTCGGACCGGCCTGCCGAAGACGACATGTCGGAAGAGCGTCTGCTGCGTGCCTTGATGGAGGCGCAGGGGCAGGGCTGAGAGCGCCCCGCGAAAGGATGCGGACCTGATGATTTCTGCCGACGATCTGATTGCGCTGGTCCGTAACTACAACCCTAAAACCAACGCTGAACGCATCTGCAGTGCTTATGAGTTCGGTCAAAGGATGCATGACGGTCAGTTCCGCCACTCGGGTGAACCTTATTTCACCCATCCGGTGGCCGTCGCGGCCATCTTGACCGAACAGCGGCTGGACGATGCCACGATCATCACCGCGCTGTTGCATGACACAATCGAAGATACCAAGGCCAGCTATGGTCAGGTATCCGAGTTGTTCGGCGAAGAGGTGGCGATGCTGGTCGACGGCGTGACCAAGCTGACCAACCTGCAACTTTCGTCGCGCGAGACCAAGCAGGCAGAGAACTTCCGTAAGCTGTTTATGGCCATGTCTAAGGATCTGAGAGTGATCCTGGTCAAGCTGGCCGACCGTCTTCACAACATGCGCACCATCAAGGCGATGCGCCCGGAAAAGCAGGCCGTGAAGGCGCGTGAGACCATGGATATCTATGCGCCGCTTGCTGGCCGCATGGGTATGCAGTGGATGCGCGAAGAGCTAGAGGATCTGGCCTTTCGCGTGCTCAACCCCGAGGGGCGCCAGTCGATCATCCGCCGCTTCATCACGTTGCAGCGCGAAACCGGCGATGTGATTCACCGGATTACCGGCGACATGCGGCACGAGCTGGACAAGGTCGGTATCGAGGCAGAGGTGTTCGGCCGCGCCAAGAAGCCCTATTCGATCTGGCGCAAGATGCAGGAAAAGGACCAAGGCTTCTCGCGCCTGTCCGACATCTATGGGTTCCGCATCATTACCCAGTCCGAAGAGGATTGCTACCGCACCCTTGGTGCCATTCACCAGCGCTGGCGCGCGGTGCCGGGCCGGTTCAAAGACTATATCAGCCAGCCGAAATCGAACGGTTATCGCTCGATCCACACCACCGTGTCCGGGCGTGACGGCAAGCGGGTCGAGGTGCAGATTCGGACCCGCCAGATGCATGATGTGGCTGAAACCGGCGTGGCGGCGCATTGGTCCTATCGCGATGGGGTGCGCACCCAGAACCCGTTTGCCGTCGATCCGGCGAAATGGATCGCGGGCCTGACCGAGCAATTCGATAATGAGGAAGATCACGAGGATTTCCTCGAAGCGGTCAAGCTCGAAATGTATTCCGACCAGGTGTTTTGCTTCTCGCCCAAGGGCGACGTGGTCAAGTTGCCACGCGGAGCGACACCGATCGATTATGCCTATGCCATCCACACTCGGATCGGTCACGCCTGTGTTGGCGCTAAGGTGGATGGAATCCGGGTGCCCCTTTGGACACGGTTAAAGAACGGCCAGTCGGTCGAGGTCATCACCGCCGAAGGACAGACACCGCAGGTAAGTTGGCTCGAAATCGCCGTCACCGGCAAGGCCAAGACCGCAATCCGCCGAGCCCTGCGCGAGGTGGACCGTGAGCGCTTCATCAAGCTGGGGCATGAACTGGCACGTTCTGCTTTTGAACATGTGGGGCGCAAGGCCACCGACAAGGCGCTCGACACTGCAGCCAAGCATCTCAGGCTCAAGAACCGGGACGAATTGCTGGCCCGGCTCGGATCGGCTGAGTTGACGGCACATGATGTGGTACAAGCGGTTTATCCGGAACTTGCGCCGGACCATGGTGACGCCATTCCACCACGGCGGGCCGTGATCGGCCTGGAGGCTGGGCAAAGTTTTGAACGCGCGCCCTGTTGTCAGCCATTGCCGGGCGAACGCATTGTCGGGATTACCTATCGCGGCAAAGGGGTTGTCGTGCATGCCATCGATTGCGAGAAACTGAGCGAATTCGAGGACCAGCCAGGGCGTTGGGTCGATCTTCATTGGCACTCAGGCACGCATCCGGCGGCCTACGGTGCGACGCTGGAGCTGACCATCGGCAATGACGCCGGTGTGCTGGGACGGATTTGCACATTGATTGGTGAGAAGAAGGCGAATATTTCCAACCTGGAGTTTGTTGACCGCAAGCCTGACTTTTATCGGCTGATGATCAGTGTCGAACTGCGTGATGTCGAACAACTGCACTCGCTGATGCTGACACTCGAAGCGGAAAACGATGTGGCCTCGGTCGAACGGTACAGGGAAAAAGCCAAGGCACACGCCGCGGTGAGTTAGAGGTCACAGGGTACGGAAAGGACGTCCACGCGTGGTTTTCAAGCGCCGAGATCGACGGTCTCCATTGCAGGTGCTATGGGAACTGATCTGGCCGCGTGGCGGTTGGACCCGCGCTTTTCACTACGTTAAACACAGGGTCCGCAGGCTGCCGGACAGCCCTGAACGAATCGCCCGCGGAATTGGGGCTGGCGTCTTCGCCTCTTTTACTCCGTTCTATGGCATGCATTTCGTGATCGCGGCGGTACTTGCACGGGTGATCAACGGTAACATTCTTGCAAGCCTTAGCGGAACCTTCTTCGGTAATCCGCTGACCTATGTCCCGATTGGCGTCATTTCGCTGCAAACCGGGCACTTCATTCTTGGAACGCATTTCGAGGAAGGCTCGGAGCACGGCCTGATGGGCAAGTTCGCAAGCGCGGCGGCCGATCTCAAGAACAACTCCGTTGCCCTGTTCACAGATCAAGGTGCGGATTGGCACGCCTTGAACATCTTTTTTCATGAGGTTTTCTATCCCTATATGATCGGCGGGATACTCCCCGGAATTGTGGCAGGAGCAATCTGCTACTACCTGAGCCTGCCGCTGATCCGGACGTACCAGCAGCGTCGACGCAGCAAGATCAAGGCCAAGTTCCAGGCGATCAAGAAAAAGGCCGAGGCTGCTCTGCCAAACCCCGAAAATCCCGGTTAGGGTCGGCCGCAAGCGAGTCGGAAAGGAACCATTTGTCATGTCTGCTGAATATCTGCGTCTTGGCGTGAACATCGACCATGTGGCAACCGTGCGCAACGCGCGCGGCGGTGTGTATCCGGACCCGATCCGCGCCGCCAAAATCGCCGAACAGGCGGGGGCGGACGGTATTACCGCGCATTTGCGCGAGGATCGCCGCCATATCACGGATGCCGATATCGACGGTTTGATGGCGGCGCTGAGCGTGCCGCTGAACTTCGAGATGGCCGCCACCGACGAGATGCAGAAGATCGCCCTGCGCCACAAGCCGCACGCGGTCTGCATTGTGCCCGAAAAGCGCGAGGAGCGTACCACCGAAGGTGGTCTTGAAGTCGCGCGCGAAGAGAACCGGTTGGCCCATTTCATCGCTCCACTGCGTGAGGTCGGTTGCCGTGTGTCGATCTTCATCGCCGCCGACATGAAACAGATCGAGGCCGCGCACCGGATCGGCGCGCAGGTAATCGAACTGCATACCGGCGCCTATTGCGATGCCCATGCCGAGGGCGATTTTGCCACCCGCGACCGCGAGTTGGAGACCCTACGCGAGATGTCCGCCTTCGCCCATTCGCTGGGGCTCGAGGTGCACGCGGGCCACGGGTTGACCTATGATACGGTGCAGCCGGTTGCGGCCTTTCCCGAGGTGGTGGAGCTGAATATCGGCCATTTCCTGATCGGCGAGGCGATTTTTCGCGGACTCACGCCTGCCATCGCCGAGATGCGCCGCCTGATGGACGAGGCGCGGGCATGACACCCGGGCTCGGCCTCGTTGTCCTTGCCTGGCTGGTGGCGGGGGGCAGTCCCGGTCCTGCCACCCTGACCATTGCCGGAACCGGCATGGCCGAGGGGCGCGCGGCCGCATTGGCCGTGGCGCTGGGCATCGTGGCAGGCTCGGCCAGTTGGGGGCTTGCCGCTGCGCTGGGCATGAGCGCGTTGATGCTGACCCATGTCTGGGTCGTCGAGACGGTCCGTTTTGCAGGGGCGCTTTATCTGCTTTGGCTGGCGGTGAAATCCCTGCGTGCGGGTCTGGCCCCGGCAGGCGCCAAACCCTTCAGGGCCGCAACGGGCAGCGCCCGGCGGCTGTTCCTGCGCGGCTATCTGATCCACCTGACCAATCCAAAGGCGATTCTGAGCTGGGGTGCGGTCTTTGCCATTGCGTTGCCGCCTGCTGCGTCTCTGACCAGCGTTTTCACACTGTTCGGTGTGCTCATCACCGCCTCGACCTGCCTGTTTCTGGGCTATGCGCTGCTGTTTTCGACCCGCGCCATCGGCGAAGGGTACCGCCGCCTGCGCCGCTGGTTCGAATTGAGCTTTGCGCTACTTTTTGGTGGCGCTGCGTTGAAACTGCTGACGGCACGGCTGCAATGATTTTGGGCATCGGCACCGATCTGGCGAATATCGAGCGGATCGAGCGCACGCTCGACCGATTTGGCGATCGGTTTCGAAACCGTGTCTTTACCGAGATCGAACAGCGCAAGGCCGAGCGCCGCTCTGACACTGCCGGCACCTATGCCAAGCGTTGGGCGGCGAAAGAGGCCTGCTCCAAGGCATTGGGCACGGGCCTGCGGATGGGCATCAGTTGGCGTGACATGGCGGTCACCAATTTGCGCAGCGGCCAGCCGGTCATGCACGTCACGGGCTGGGCGGCGGAACGCCTGCGCGAGATGACACCCGACGGGCACGAGGCGATCATCCACGTCACCCTGACTGACGACCACCCTTGGGCGCAGGCCTTTGTCGTTATCGAGGCGCGCCCGCGCGCCGATACAGACGGGGCAAGCTTGACTTACCCGACCCCGCCCCGCATGTAGCCCCACGAAACACCCGCTGAAACTGGAGAGCCGAATGGCCAGCAAAGCCAAGTCAGGAAATTCCTTTGTCGAGACGATCAAAACGATTGTTTACGCGCTGCTGATCGCCGGTGTCTTCCGCACCCTGTTCTTCCAGCCATTCTGGATCCCCTCGGGCTCGATGAAGGAAACACTGCTGATCGGTGATTTCCTGTTCGTCAACAAGATGGCCTATGGCTATTCCTATGCCTCGTGTCCCAGCCTGATCATCCCGCGCTTCGGTATCGACATCGACGCGGAAGACGTGTGCGGCTGGATGAAGGGCGACAATACGCGCATCCTGGGCGGCACGCCGGAACGGGGTGACGTTGTGGTGTTCCGCCATCCGGTTTCTGGACGCGATTTCATTAAGCGGCTGATCGGCCTGCCGGGCGACCGGATCCAGATCAAGGATGGCGTGCTTCACATCAATGACGTGGAGGTCAAGCTTGAGGATGGCGGGATATTCGAGGAAACGGCCGAGGCGCAGGGGCCGCAGCGGTTGCGGCCGCGGTGCGAAAACGGACCTGTGGGCGATGGCGGCATCTGCCAGAAGTCTCGTCAGATCGAAACCCTGCCGAACGGTGTAAGCCACGCGATCCTGAACATCGGCAATCAGGCGTCAGATCATACCGGTGTCTATACAGTGCCCGAAGGGTATTACTTCTTCATGGGTGACAACCGCGACAATTCCAGCGACAGCCGTTTGCCACAATCTGCGGGTGGCGTCGGGTATGTGCCTTACGAGAACCTGATCGGCCGGGCCGATCGCATCATGTTCTCCTCCGCTGGCCGCTCGATGCTGTTCTTCTGGACCTGGCGCAGTGACCGCTTCTTCAAGGGGGTTGAGTGAGACTATCAGCGGACATGTCTGCCTTTCAGGATCGGCTTGGCTATGTCTTCGCCCGGCCGGAACTGTTGGTGCGTGCATTGACGCATGGTTCGATATCCTCGTCCACACGCGCCGATAATCAGAGGTTGGAGTTTCTGGGCGACCGGGTGCTGGGGCTGGTGATGGCCTCCGCCTTGCTGGAGGCAGATAAAGACGCCAGCGAAGGCCAGCTTGCACCGCGCTTCAACGCGCTGGTGCGCAAGGAAACCTGCGCCGATGTTGCCCGGCAGGTTGATCTGGGTACAGTGCTGAAGCTCGGCCGGTCCGAGATGATGTCGGGCGGCCGACGCAAACAGGCGCTCCTGGGCGATGCGATGGAGGCCGTGATCGCTGCGATCTATCGCGACGGCGGCTTTGACGCCGCGCAAGAGGTCATACTGCGGCTCTGGGGCGCGCGTATCCATCAGGTCGAGGCCGATGCCCGGGACGCCAAGACTGCGCTTCAGGAATGGGCGCAGGCACGCGGGCAGAAACCACCCGCTTACGAACTCGTCTCCCGATCCGGACCCGATCACGCCCCGGTTTTTACCATCGTGGTGCGCCTGACAGATGGCCGGGAGGCCCGGGCAACCGCCGGTTCGAAACGCCAGGCCGAACAGTCCGCCGCACGCGCCCTGCTGGACCGGCTTGAAGGCGAGGCGGGCTGATGCTTCGCGCGGCGCTGTTTCTGCCGCTGTTGTCGCTGTCACAATGTGGGCAGGATGAAACAGTGGCTGCCTATGGCGCCGGTGGGCGGGCTTGGGTTCTGCACAGTATCGACGGTATTGATTTCCCGGCTTCCGCCACGCTTGATTTCCCCGAAGCCGGGCGTGTCGCGGGGCAGGGGCCTTGCAACGGTTACTCCGCCACGCTGGACGTCCCTTATCCCTGGTTCGAAGTCCGGGACCTTGTGGCAACACGCGCGGCCTGTCCCGATCTGGAGGCCGAAGGCACCTTCTTTGCTGCATTGATGGCGATGGAGCAGTCCGAGGTTTCGGGTAACATTCTGATCCTGCGGAACGAGGCAGGGCACGAAATGCTGTTCAACGCGGCCGACTGACGAGATCGACAAACCGGCCGCGCGCCTCGGGCAGGGGGCGGTTGCCCAGTGACGGGGCAAGCCGGTTCTCCATGAAAAATCCAGTGGTGCGCAAGGCTTCGGCAATCTCGGCATCGGGGGCCGGACCCTGCCCACGCAGACACGGGGGCAGTAGCAGCAAGCGGTCCGCCCAATCCCCCGCCGCGGCAGAACTGACTGCACGACCGGTACGTGGCGAGACATATGCGAGATCCTCCGTTGCCCCGGTCACCGCGCAAGCGCTCAGATCAAGGCCGAAGCCAAGCTCCTCCAGCAGACCCAGTTCCCAGCGCAGATAGGCCAGGGGCCAGATCTCGTCCTGTCCCAGCAGGTCGAGCAGGCGCTCGCTGTGGTGGTAAAGATTCGGATGCGGCTCCCGTTCGGGCAGGCAAAAGGACAAAAGCGCGGTCACAGTATTGAGGCCGGCCAGGGCGATCCGCCCGGACATAGCCGCCGCCGCCCGCGACCGCAGCGGTTCGACCGCGAAACTGCCGATGTGATCCTCGAGCCGCGCACGCCAGGTTACATCCAGTTGGGCGCCGGGTTGCAGGATCGGTGCGATCTTGCGGCTGGTTCCGCCCCGCACCACCCCGGTGTGTCGCCCATGTTCCTGAGTAAAGACCTCGATGATCGCCGAGGTCTCTCCGTGGCGGCGCACAGCCAGCAATATACCCTGATCGCGCCAGTCCACTTGGCCCCCCTGAACATTGCGACAGACTGACCGCAAGCGGGCGGTGGCCGCAAGACCGGTTATTCCAGTCCGTCTTCACCCAACAGGTGGCGACCCTTCCGGTCCTCTACCTCGATCACCCAAAGGTCAGGGTCAAAACCGCGTTGGCGGGCGATGGCGGCATCCACGTCTGCCTCGTCGCCAGCGGCCAGTTCGGTCCATTTCCGGAGACCGGTCATCAGGTCGTATTCCCGGTGCAGCGCGGTTGCACGCCCATCGAGCGTGTTCAGCTTGACTAGAACGGCACCGGCGGTGTTATCACCATGGGCGGTGACAAAGGCCGGGATGTCGTTGAGCCTGAGCCGGGCGAGGTAGGCGTGGACCCAGAATTCCGCTGTCAGCCTTGCCATGCGCTGCCCTTTCGACCCGAAGCCGTCAGTTGCCGTCCTTGAAATCAAGGCCCATCTCGGAATAGCGCTCGGCCTCTTCCAGCCAGTTGGGCCGCACCTTGACCTGAAGGAAGAGGTGGATCTTGCGGTCCAGGAACTCTTCCAGCTCGGCCCGCGCCGCCTGTCCCACCGCCTTGACGGTCTCGCCGCGCTTGCCCAGCACAATGCCCTTGTGCCCGTCGCGCATGACATAGATCACCTGGTCGATCCGGGCCGAGCCATCCTTGCGCTCTTCCCAATTCTCGGTCTCGACGGTCAGCTGATAGGGCAGTTCCTGATGCAGGCGCAGGGTCAGTTTCTCGCGGGTGATCTCGGCTGCGATCATCCGCATCGGCAGATCGGCGATCTGATCCTCGGGATAGAGCCAGGGGCCTTCAGGCAGTTCCGCCGCCAGCCATTTGCGCAGGTCCGCAACCCCGTGGCCGCGCTCGGCCGAAATCATGAAAGTGCGGGCAAACTCGAAACGCGCGTTCAGCGCCTCGGACAGGCCCAGCAGTTTTTCCGCGGGCACCCGGTCGATCTTGTTGATGGCCAGTGCCACGGTGCGGCCCTTGGCGATCTCGGTCAGACCTTCGAGGATGCGCTCCACCCCTTCGGTTATGCCGCGATGTGCCTCGACCATCAGAACCACGATATCGGCATCCGCCGCACCGCCCCAGGCTGCGGCGACCATGGCGCGGTCCAGTCGGCGGCGCGGCTGGAACAGGCCCGGCGTGTCGACAAAGACGATCTGCGCTTCGCCCTCCATCGCCACGCCGCGAATACGGGCGCGTGTGGTCTGTACCTTGTGCGTGACGATCGAGACTTTGGCCCCGACCATGCGGTTCAACAGGGTCGATTTGCCCGCATTGGGCTCTCCGATCAGGGCGACAAATCCGGCGCGTGTAGTCATGGGGCGGGTCCTGGTTGCAAGTCGCATCCTCTACAAGGTTTTGCCGGGTCTCGCCAGAGGCAAAAGCCATGTCAGCGACCAGAGGGCGCATTGCGGGCGGTACCGCCCCATGTCAGCCTGCGGAACAGGTCCAGCCAACCGACAGCCCGGCCTCTTTCCCAATCTTTAGAAATGAGGTGTCGCATGTTTCGTCGCGATCTGTTGTTTGGAGGCGCCGCTCTACTGGGAGCCGCCGGATTGGCGCGTCTGGGGTCCGCGATGGCCCCGCCCGGGGCGCAGGAGTTGGTCATCCAGCCTGCCACCTACCAGCTGCGCCAGCAGAGAACCGCGGGCATGGTCAGCCTGTCGCCCGACGCGCCGCCGCCGGTTCTCTATGGTCGGCAGGGGCAAGAGATGCGGTTCACTGTCCGCAACACGCTGGACGACTACACCGCGATGCATTGGCACGGGCTGCGGATCGCGAATGCGATGGACGGGGTGCCCTATCTGACCCAGATGCCGATTGGCCCGGATGAGGGGTTCGCATATGCCTTCACCCCGCCCGATGCGGGCACGTATTGGTATCACCCTCATTGCATGACGATGGAGCAGATGGCCCATGGCCTGACCGGGGTGATGGTCATCGCCGAGGCCGAAGATCCGGGGTTCGACACCGAACAGGTCATAAATCTGCGCGATTTCCGGCTGGACGCGGTGGATGCCTTCCTGCCCGACTATACAGCGCGAGGCGCGGCGCGCGGGGGCACCATGGGCAATGTCCAGACTGCCAATTGGCGACAGGGGCCGGTCTATGACCATGGCGCCGGGTCGCTGGTGCGGCTGCGGGTGGTCAATACCGATACGACCCGCATCTACAATCTATATCTCGATGGCGGCACGGCGCGGATCATCGCTTGGGATGGGCACCCGGTTACGGTCGAGGTGCCGGTGCCGCGCGCGGGCGCGCCGCTGTTGTTGGCGCCCGGTCAGCGAGTCGATCTTGCAGTGACAATGCCGGTGGAGGAGGGGCGGCAGCTTGGTCTCATGGCCGATTTGCCCGGCCGGCCTCCTAGGCTGATGGCGGGGTTGCGCGCTGTTGGCTCCGGCCCCAAGCGCGACATGGCCGAGTTGAAACCGCTGGGGCGGAATCCACTGTCCCAACCGGATCTTGAACGGGCTGAGATGCATGAGTTCGTCTTTGGCTGGACGCCAGAGGGGAACGCGCCCAATGACGGGGTCTGTGGTACGCCGGGCTACAGCTTCTGGTCGATAAATCGTATTCCCTGGCCCGGGGATGCAGCAGAAGGCACCGGTCCGCTGGCGGTGCTGGAACGCGGCAAGACCCATGTGCTGCGCTTGCGCAACGAATCGCCCAATCTGCACCCGATCCACCTGCACGGGTTGGCCTTCGTACCGCTTCGTTCCAGCCTGCGCAAATTGCCGCCGCTCTGGACCGATACGATGCTACTTTTGAAGGACGAGGTGATCGACATCGCGCTGGTGGCCGACAATCCGGGTGACTGGGCGTTCCATTGCCATGTGATCGAGCACCAGAAGACCGGGCTGACCGGGTTCCTGCGGGTGACCTGAGGCGACAAAAAAGCCCGGCACAAGGCCGGGCTTTTCAAACCATTGACGATGGATCAGCCCAGCAAGCGGCGGGCGATCACCTGGGCCTGAATCTCGGCGGCCCCTTCAAAGATGTTCAGGATGCGCGCATCGCAGAGCACACGGCTGATCTTGTATTCCAGCGCAAAGCCGTTGCCGCCATGGATCTGCAAGCCGTTGTCGGCCGCGGCCCAGGCCACGCGGGCGCCCAGCAGCTTGGCCATCCCGGCCTCAAGGTCGCAGCGGTGGCCATGGTCCTTTTCCCAGGCGCTGAAATAGGTCAGCTGGCGCGCGATCATGATCTCGACCGCCATCATCGCCAGTTTATTGGCGACACGCGGGAAGGCAATGAGTGCGCGGCCGAACTGTTTGCGGTCCTGAGCGTATTGCATGGCGATATCGAGCGCCGATTGTGCCACGCCGATGGCGCGGGCGGCGGTCTGAATACGGGCGCTTTCAAAGGTCTCCATCAGCTGTTTGAAGCCCTTGCCCTCTTCACCGCCCAGCAGGTTCTCGCCCTTAACGTGGAAACCGTCAAAGCCAAGCTCGTATTCCTTCATGCCGCGATAGCCCAGAACCTCGATCTCGCCGCCGGTCATGCCGGGGGTGGGGAAGGGCTCGGCATCGGTGCCTGGCGTCTTTTCCGCCAGGAACATGGAAAGGCCACGGTAATCGGTGGTGTTGGGATCTGTGCGCGCCAAGAGCGTCATCACATGGGTGCGCGCGGCATGGGTGATCCAGGTCTTGTTACCGGTGACCTTGTAATCTCCGTTCTCGTCCTTGATCGCACGGGTGCGCAGGCTGCCAAGGTCCGAGCCGGTGTTCGGCTCGGTAAAGACGGCGGTGGGCAGGATCTCGGCGCTGGCGATACGTGGCAGCCAGCTGGCCTTTTGTTCGTCGGTGCCGCCCGCGATGATCAGCTCGGCGGCAATCTCGGAGCGGGTACCCAGCGAGCCGACACCGATATAGCCACGGCTGAGTTCCTCGGACACCACCACCATCGAGGCCTTGGACAGACCAAAGCCGCCGAACTCCTCGGGGATGGTCAGGCCGAACACGCCCATCTCGGCCAGTTCCTCGATCACCTCCATCGGGATCAGCTCGTCCTTGAGATGCCAGTCATGGGCAAAGGGTTCGACCTTTTCCACCGCATAGCGGCGGAACTGGTCGCGAATCATCTCCAGTTCTTCGTCCAGACCGGAGGCGCCGAACATGGTGGCGCCGGCCTGTTCCTGCATCAGCTCGACCAGACGGGTGCGCGCGGCCTGGGTGTTGCCCTTGTCGCAAAGCGTCATCACCTCGGGCGCCATCAGGCCGCGGGCGTCGTCCTGGGTCAGGCCCAGATCCTGAAGCCGCACGACCTCGCCCTGGTTCATCTGGATGCCGCCATAGATCTGCCAGAGGTATTCGCCAAAGGCGATCTGATGGATCAATTGCTCGATCTCGCCGAATTTGCCCTCGGCCTGCAACGCCTCGGCCCAGCGCTGCATCTGGCGCAGCGATTGCTGATAGGTGGCCAGCCAGGACAGACCATGCGCGGCGGTCTGGTTGGCGTCGATCAGGGCCCCGGACACGCGGCCGCCTTCGCTCACCATCTCGCGCACAGAATCGCGGGCGCGTTCGAACAGCGCATCCACCGGGGCAAGCGCCGCGCCGGTCAGGCGCAGAAGGTCGGGCAATAGAACGGTTTGCGTGGTCATCGTCATCGGGTCCTGTCCGTCATGGGCCATGAATCACATCCTCTCGTGGTCCGTCCGGTCATACCATTTTGCACATGCAGCGCAACAAAAATGCGCGATTTACCCTTAAAACGTTTCAATGTTGCGTTTGAAATTTTGCAGTGCAGCGCCGGTTCAGAGTGTTATGAGGGGGTATGATGAGCATTCTCGACCTGCTTTCGTTGCAAGACTGGGTCCTTGCCGTTGTGATCGTGCTTCTGGCCGGTTGCATCAAGGGCATGGTCGGTTTTGCCATGCCGATGATCTCGATTTCGGGCCTCAGCATGGTGCTACCGCCAGACTGGGCTCTGGCAGGTTTGATCATGCCGACCCTTGTGACCAACGGTATCCAGGCCTTGCGACAGGGTACATCGGCGGCAATGGATTCCGTGAAACGCTTTCGCGTGTTCCTGATCGTGGGCTTCGTATTCCTTGTGCTGAGTGCTCAATTGGTTACCCAGGTCGCGCCGGAAACCTTCCTGCTGATGATCGCGGTTCCGGTGGTTCTGTTTGCAGGGATGCAACTGCTTGGGCTGGGCTTCACCCTGTCGCGGCAATCGCTTCCGGTGGAAGCTTGCGTGGGGGCCGTGGCCGGGGCTGTTGGCGGCATGTCCGGTGTCTGGGGGCCGCCCACGGTCGCATATCTGACCGCGTTGAACACGGAAAAGCGGGATCAGATGCGGATCCAGGGCGTCATATACGGCCTAGGTGCGCTGGGTTTGGTTGGCGCTCATCTGGTGTCCGGAATCCTGCGGGCCGAAACGTTGCTGTTTTCGTGTTTCCTGGTGGTTCCCGCGGTCTTTGGCATGTGGTTCGGAGGGATGGTCCAGGACCGGATCGACCAGGTCATGTTCCGTAAGATCACCTTGCTGGTGCTTCTGGTCGCGGGCCTCAACCTCTTGCGGCGGGCATTGGTCGGCTAGCCAATAGGCTGACAACGCCGGTGGCGGAACGCCCATCGGGTCAGGATCGCGAAATACGCTCAGTGCGCGCGATCGACCAACCGAAACAGGTAGATCAGCGCCAGCAACCCGAAGAACAGGCCGGACATATCGCCGATCAGATAGGCCACGAATTCAACCGCGCTGGTTCCGAAGGCAAGGTTGGTCAGGGCGGACATCAGGACTGATGTTAGTGCACCGACCACCAAAATGCAGATCCAGCAGGGGGATCGCCCGACAGAGGGAAACAGGTTCCAACCTGCGGCTCTCAGGGCAAAGAAGGTAACGGGGGCGACGCTCACCGCCACAACGATTGCTGCCAGTCGACTGGGCAGGAATGCGTCCCATCCCGCCACATAGGTAAATGCGGCGATCACACCAGGCAGCAAGGCGGGAATTGCCCGCCAACCCATCAACCAAGCGCTCAACACCCGTACGCCATGCGGAAGGAAAAGCAGGCTGGCGCGGCTGGGGTATTCGGGGAACAGGATGTTCTGCACCGGGATCACGATCAGAAAGGTGAACGCCACAGCAAGGAAGTACACCGAAGAGGCAATCGTGGTTTCCACTAGGAACTCTTGCATGCGACCCATACGTACCGGCACGAGGCGTTCAGAACCTGGGTTGGTTCACTACATAGCACCCTCGGTTCGCCGACGCGCATTGCGACAGGTAGCCCTTGCTGACAAGAGATCTCAGCGCCCGGAAGAATGTCGGGCGCGAGACGTCCGTCAACAGGGAATGTTCGATCAGTCCAACGGTACGGACTTGCCTATAGTCTTCGGAAAGCTCGCTTGCCGCATAGTACAGATCCCGCTCTACCGGGCTTAGATCCTGCAGCCCAAGAGACCGCTCCATGCCGTGCACGAGTTTGCGAAGTTCTGCCAATTTGGAGATTTTATACATAGAGTACCAGTTTTCAGGTTCTAAGGATGTTTCAATCTAGCCAGTCGGTTGAATACCAAGATTGCAGTTTTGCGCAACCTTTTACATTTCAATTTACTGGCTCCAACTTGGTGGTCTCATGTTGACACTCGCGGCCAAAGTCTTAGACTATTCTTAGATAGGGCTGCGATTAAGTGTGAGTGGTGGCAGCCGAAAAGCGTTTTCAAGTTCTGACGCCCGGTGCCAGAGATGGTACCGGGCTTTTCTTCAGAGGGCTTCGATCAATAGGCGTAAGGCCACGACTGTCAGCAAAATCAGTACAATCCGGTCAAAACTGCGTCGATCGACAAATCGTGCCAACCATGCCCCGATCGGCATGGCTCCGAACAGTGGCAAACACGCGACCGCGCTGATGACGAGCCTCTGTGGGGTCAGAATCCCCAATGTCCAAAGGGTCGGAAGTTGAAGCACCGACATCGACAGAAAGAAAGCCGATATGGTGGCGATGAACGCGGCGCGTTCCAACCCCAATGAACTGACGAAGGTCAACGAAAGGGGGGCCGAGATTCCCGCGGCTCCCTGTAACACACCCGAGGTCAAAGCCACCGGGCCGACAACCTTTTCGGCCGTTTTCCAGGGTAATTGCCACGACGGCCGCGCAAGACGAAACGCCACATACACAAGCGCCATTGCCGCGACGCAGCCCATCAGCAATCGCGATGGCAGGCTGGCCAGAGCCAGGCTGCCGATTGACGCACCTGCGGCGGCGGATACCATCATAGTCAGGACAAAGCGGCGCGATGGCAACTGGGCGCGATACCGCCAGAGCTGCCACAGGTTGGACAGAAAGGCCGGTAATGCGAACACCGCCACCGCGAAAGGGACGCCATAGTAGATCGACATGATGGGCACGGCGATTACCGGAGTGCCCGCACCAATCGCACCTTTCAGCAGGCCTCCCGCCGCAAAGGCCACAAAGGCCATTACCAGTCCCTCTTCCACATGAGTGCCCCTTGCCCCAAATCTGTTTTCCCGACTGAAGTGCCGCCGATCACTCGTCGGCTTTGGTCGGAAGCGCCAGGCACCTTGGCCTTGCCCTTTTTTTCTTTGGCGCTGTGCCGTTCTGCCTCGTCATCGGCATCTGGCTGAGCCTCCGACTTTTGGGCCTGGTATTCAAGGTTGATTACCAATCCCGCTTTTGTGGAGCTTCGACCTCACAACAAGCGTTCGAGTCGGTTGTCGGACATCGGGTAGTCACCGCACTTGCGCTTGCCATGCACGATTATCTGCCGAACACAGCCGGTTGAAACAGCTACGCCCTGCGGCTGCGTTCGATCATTAAAGGAAATGCTGGTGGGTGATGAGAGACTCGAACTCCCGACATCTTCGGTGTAAACGAAGCGCTCTACCAACTGAGCTAATCACCCCTTCCGAGCGGATGTAGCCAAGCCGGATCGCAGACGCAAGGGGGACTTGGCCAAAATCTGTCATTCGCAAACACCATCAGCCGCCGACGTCTTCGGGTGCGATTGCGACCGACTTGATAACGGCATGACAATCCGTTCCAACGTTCAGATCCAGCGCGGCGGCCGAGCGCCGAGTGATCCTTGCCAGCACTGTGCCTGCCTGAGTGCGGATCGACACCAATGCGCCCGGGCCCTCGCCTGAACGGATCTGCTCGACTGTCCCCGGCAGGATGTTCAGGGCGGACAAACCATCGGGTCTGGCGCGAGACAGGATGACCTCTTGTGCTGCTACGCGCAGGCGGAGCGCCGTTCCGACGGGATGCACGGTGCCGGGCAGGAACAAGCGGACCCCGTGGGCGTCCAGTTCGCAAAGACCATCCTCGTGATGGGCTACCACGGTGCCCAGCAAGACGGCACCGGCAGCGCGCGCGCCCAATGGGGTGACGGACGGGTCGCTCAGAACTTCGGCCGCCGTGCCTTGCCGGACAACCCGGCCGTCCTGCAACACCACAACAGTGGTCGCCAGACGGGCCACTTCGGCCGCGGAATGTGTGACATAGAGGATGGGGATCGCAACCTCGTCGCGCAGCCGTTCGAAATAGGGCAGGATCTCGGCCTTGCGCGCCTCGTCCAGCGCGGCCAGCGGTTCATCCGCCAGAATGGCCCGGGGCGCCGACAGCAATGCCCGACCCAATGCCACCCTTTGCCGTTCCCCCCCCGAGAGCGCGCCCGGGCGCCGTTGCAGCAGCGGGCCGATGCCCAGCATTTCGATCACGCGTGCTTCGGGTTCGGCGGCACTGCCGCGGGGGGCGAAACGTCGCCCATAGACAAGGTTCTGATGCACGCTCAGATGCGGGAACAGGCGGGCATCCTGAAACACATACCCCAGGCGGCGTCGGTGGGGCGGCAACCAGATACCCTGGCCGCTGTCCTGCAAAACCTGATCGCCCAGCGAAATGCGCCCTCTGACGGGTTTTACAAGCCCTGCGACGGCATTCACCACCGTGGTCTTGCCACTGCCTGATCGTCCGAACAGCACAGTCACACCGGGCGGCGCCGAAAACGCCACATCCAGCATCAGAGCGCCCATCGGTTGATGTATCTCGATATCCAGCTTCATTTTCCGCCCACCCGTCGGGCAGCCCAACGCGCCGCACTTTCCGACAGCAGCAGTGCCCCAAGCGCCAGTACGATCGAGATCGTGACAAGGCGCACGGCAGCGGTTTCACCGCCTGGAACCTGAAGAAAGGCGTAAATGGCCGAGGGGATGGTCTGTGTCTGGCCCGGGATGTTTGACACAAAGGTAATCGTCGCGCCGAACTCTCCCATCGCCTTGGCAAAGCCTAGGATTATCCCGGCGATCAGCCCGGGCAGGATCAGCGGCAGGGTAACGGTCACAAAAACCCAGACACGCGATGCGCCCAGGGTTGCCGCCGCTTGCTCCAGCCGGGGATCGACTGCCTCGATCGACAGGCGGATGGCGCGCACCATCAGGGGAAAACCCATGACCGCCGCCGCCAGCGCCGCGCCAGCCCAGTTGAAGGCCAGCGTCAGACCCAGGGATTGCAGCACGCTTCCCACGGACCCCGCCGGACCAAAGAGCATCAACAGTACATAACCGGTGACCACCGGCGGCATGATCAGCGGCAGATGCACCAGCCCGTTCAGCAGCGTCCGCCCGGGAAACCGCCAGCGCGCCAAGGCATGCGCGGCCAGCACCGCCAAAGGCAGTGACAGGAGCGTGGCCCAGGTGGAGACCTTCAAAGACAGGGTCACGGCCTGCCATTCCTCGGGGCCCAGCATCGCCATTGGCTAGTTTCCGACCGGCAGGAACCCGTGCCGGGCAAAAACCGCCTGTGCCTCGGGGCCGAAGAGATAGGCGAGAAAGTCCCGTGCCGGATCGGTGACACGCCCGGTAACCAGCGCCGCCGGATAGCGGATTGGCGGGTGACTGTCCTCGGGAAAGGTGGCGATGATGCTCACTTGCGGCTCGGCCAGCGCATCCGTGGCATAGACGATGCCCAGCGGCGTTGCACCGGTAGCCACCAGCGCCAGCGCGGCCCGGACATTGTCGGTCTGCGCCACCCGGGGCTCCACGAGACTCCAAAGGCCCAGATTGCTGAGCGCGACCTTGCCATAGATGCCAGCGGGCACCGCATCGACGAGGGCCATCGCGACCCGCCCGGTATTGCGCGCCAGCGCGGGCGCCAGTTCGGATGGTTTTTGGCGGGGAGATCCCACCAACACCAACCGGTTCGAAAGCAGGTCGCGGCGCGAGGTTGCGATGATATGGCCCTGCGCCTCCAGACTGTCCATCCACTCCCTGTTGGCCGAGATGAATAGATCCGCCGGTGCCCCCAGGCCAATCTGGCGGGCAAGCACTGAGGACCCTGCAAAGGAAACCACCACCTCATGGCCGGTTTCCGCTTCGAAACCGGCGCTCGCTTCGTCCAGTGCAGTTTTCAGGCTGGCGGCAGCAAAAACCGTGATCTGATCCGCAGCGGCAGGGCCGGCCAGCAGCAGGGCGCAAAATGCGACCCGGATCAGAGGGGAAAAGGTCGGCAAGAACGGTCTCCTGCAAGCGATATGTCCATAGGGAAATATCGCCCTGTGTCCGCATGGGCGCAAGACCTAAACGTCCCTGTCCTTTGGTCGCAGGAGGGCGGTCAGCCGGTCGACATGGGGCTGACCAGCACTGCGCGCGGCACTCTCATAGTCGCGATAGGCGGCCAGTACCGCCGTGCCGGTCTGGGTCAGGGTGGCGCTGCCGCCCAGCGCCCCGCCGCGCGATCGGACAACCAGCGGCGTGCGAAACATCGCGTTCATCGTCTCGACAAGTTGCCAGGCGCGTTTATAGCTCATTCCCATGGCCCGGCCCGCTGCTGCGATTGAGCCGGTGTCGCGGATATGCTCCAGCAACTCCGCCTTGCCGGGGCCGACCATCTCGCCCTCGTCGAAAACGATGCGCAGTTTCTGGACAGGCTGAGGGCGGGTGTCGGTCATGCGCCCGAGTCTGCCGCTCTTTTGCGGCAGCGACAAGAGCGGTCCTTATTCTATCCGGCAAGCCTTTGAGGGGTTGCCATCAGCGCACCCATGCGGCGACCGGTGTCCAGCATCCGGTTGGAAAAGCCCCATTCGTTGTCATACCAGCTGACCACCCGCACCAGCCCGTCCGCGGTGACGCTGGTCTGGGCGGCGGTAAAGCACGAGGAGTGGCTGTCATGGTTGAAATCGACCGAGACCAGCGGATCCTCTTCATAGGCAAGGATACCGGCCAGTGGCCCCTCGGCGGCGGCGCGGATGGCGGCATTCACCGCCTGGCGCGTAGCCGGACGCTCGGGCACAAAGCTCAGATCGACCAGCGAGACATTGGGGGTGGGCACCCGGATCGCCGATCCTTCGAGTCGGCCCTTGAGATGCGGCAGCACCTCGGAAATGGCGCGCGCCGCGCCGGTCGAGGTGGGGATCATCGACACCGAGGCCGCCCGCGCGCGATAGAGATCGCGATGGGCGGTGTCATGGGTCGGCTGGTCGCCGGTATAGGCGTGGATGGTGGTCATGTAGCCGGTCTTTATGCCAAAGGCGCGGTCCAGCACCATCGCCACCGGCGCCAGGCAATTGGTGGTGCACGAGGCGTTCGACACGATCAGATCGTCAGCGGTCAGTGCATGATCGTTGACGCCAAAGACCACCGTACGATCGGCACCCTTGCCGGGGGCCGAGATCAGCACCCGTTTCGATCCATTCTTCAAGTGCTTTGCGGCGGCGTCACGCTCGGTGAAAAGACCGGTGCAATCATAGGCGATATCGACATCGGACCAGGGCAGCTCCTCGGGATTGCGGATCGCGCTCAGGCGGATGGTGCTGCGACCCACGATCATGCGATCACCCTCGACCAGCACCCGTGCCCGAAGGCGGCCATGTACGCTATCGTATTTCAGCAGATGCGCCAGGGTCTCGGGGCTGGCCAGATCGTTGATCGCAACCACCTCGATATCCTCGGCGCCGCTTTCGACCAGCGCCCTGAGCACCCCCCGCCCGATGCGTCCAAAGCCGTTGATTGCCACCTTCAATGTCATGCGGTCCTCCATCCATGCGCCCGGTTGGCTCAGTTGAGAATCTGTTAGCGCTAACAGTTGCAAAATGCAACCGCTTTTTAAGACGGGTAACGTGCCGCCCGAGCCGGTCAGGGGGCGTTAGCGATGATGGATCGCGAAAAATTTCAGCCTATAGAAGCTCTTGCCAGCGATGGCAGGCAACCGCGTGATCGCCTTCGACCTGCAACACGGGCTCACGCGTCTTGCACAGTTCCGTCGCATGAGGGCAACGGGTGTGAAACTTGCACCCCGGTGGCTGGTTGGTGGGCGAGGGAATCTCGCCTTCGAGCTTTTGCGCTCGGCCCCGGTCATCAGGATCAAGCGAGGGGATCGCCGAAAACAGCGCCTTGGTATAGGGGTGGCGCGGTGCGGCAAACAGCTTGCGGGTCGGCGCGCTTTCCACGATCCGGCCCAGATACATCACCGCCACATGGTCACAGCTATGGGCCACCACGCTCAGATCGTGGCTGATGAACATGTAGGTCAGGCCCAGATCGGACTGGAGGTTTTTCAGCAGGTTCAGGATATCGGCCTGGATCGACACATCCAGCGCGGCGACGGATTCGTCGGCCACCACGAAACGCGGCCCCGACACCAGCGCGCGCGCGATCGAGATCCGCTGCCGCTGTCCGCCCGAGAAGGCATGCGGAAAGCGGCGCAGATGTTCGAGGTTCAATCGGCATTTTGCGGCAATCTCGCGGACGCGGGTGTCGGTCTCCTCGCGCGAGTTGGTCAGCCCCATCACCTCAAGCGGTTCGGCGATGATGTCGCGCACGGTCATGCGCGGGCTGAGCGCGGCATACGGGTCCTGAAAGATGAGCTGCGCGCGCTTGCGGTAGTCCTTCAACTCGCTGCCGTACAGGGTGGAAAGGTCATAGCGCACCTCGCCATCGTCATAGCTCGCATGGCCGCCGGTGATCGGCACCGCGTTGAGCAGTGCCCGGCCCAGCGTGGTCTTGCCCGAGCCGCTTTCGCCCACCACGCCAAAGAAAGACCCGCGCGGGATGCCGATGGAAATCCCGTCCACCGCCTTGAGCGTCTTCTTGTTGAAAAGACCCCCACCGATGGGAAAGCCCACCGTCAGATCACGGGTCTCGATCAGCAGTTCCTCGGTCATGCGGCGGTGTCCTGATGGCAGAGATGGCAGGCGGTGCGGTGATCCGGACCGGTATCGGCCCAGCCGGGCACCGCTGAGCGGCAGATGTCACCGATGATCCGGGTGCAGCGGGTGTGGAACACGCAGCCCTCGGGCCGTTCCAGCGGCGAGGGGATGTCGCCCGGCACCGGCATCAAGGGTTTGTCCAGATCGTCCAGTTGCGGTAGCGCGTCGATCAGGCCCCGGGTATAGGGGTGGCGCGGGTTTCGGATCACCTCGCGCACCGGGCCCTGTTCGACCATGCGGCCCAGATACATCACCGCCACCTTGTCGGCGGTCTGCGCCACCACGCCCAGGTCATGGGTGATAAAGATGATGCCCATGCCGAACTCGGCCACCAGATCCTTCATCAGGTCGATCACCTGCGCCTGGATGGTCACATCCAGCGCCGTGGTCGGTTCGTCGGCGATCAGGAGCTTGGGCCGTGTCGACAGCGCCATGGCGATCATCGCACGCTGGCGCATGCCGCCCGACAGCTCGAACGCGTATTGGTTGAACCGGCTGGCCGCGTCCGAGATGCCGACGCGGTCGAGCATCTCGATCGACAGATCGCGCGCGGCGCGCTTGCTCAGATCGGTGTGGATCAGCAGCTGTTCCACCATCTGGCTGCCGATGGTCATCGCTGGTGCAAAACTTGCCATCGGTTCCTGAAATATCATGCTGACAGCACCGCCGCGCACGATTTCCATGTCGCGCGGGCGTTTAAGCGACATGACATCCACCGGCCCGCTGTCCAGATGCAGGGTGATCCGGGTGGCGGGGTCATAGACGGCATTGGCGGCGTTCAGCTTCATCAGCGCCTTGGCGGTCACCGACTTGCCCGAGCCGCTTTCGCCGACCAGCCCCATCACCTCGCCCGGGGCGAGCGAAAACGACACCTCCTCGACCGCGGTGATCAGCCCCTCGTCGGTGCGGAATTGCAGCGTCAGGTTCTCGACGTCGATCAGGCTCATTTACGGCTCTCCGAATAGGGATCTGCCGCGTCGCGCAGCCCGTCGCCGACAAAGACAAAGGCCATGACCAGCGCGATGAAGAACAGGACCGGGATGAAATACCACTGATAGTTCAGCAACACGTCGGCCTTGGTCACGTTCTGCAACATCACGCCCAGGCTGTTGACCGGGTCCTTGAGCCCCAGCCCGATGAAGCTGAGCGCCGTTTCGCTGAGCACGACATAGGGAAACGAGATCACCAGATCGACGATGATGTAACTGGTGAAACTGGGCAGTAGGTGGCGCCGGATGATGTGGCTGGGCGAGGCGCCGCACAGCTGGGCTGCCAGCACGTATTCCTGATTGCGTTCGGTCAGCAGGTGGGTGCGCACCCGCCGCGCCAGTGTCGGCCAGCCGACCAGCCCCAGGATCAGGGTAATGACAAAGAACCGCGTCTCGGCCGACCATTCCGGCGGTATGAAAGCGGCGATGGCCATGAAGAGCGGGATGGAGGGGATGGTTCGCACCGCGTCCGTCACCATCTGGATCACGCTGTCGATCATGCCGCCGTAATAGCCCGCGATCCCGCCGATGGCGAGCGCCAGCACGAAAGAGATCAGAACCCCCAAAGTGCCGACCTGAAGCGAGGTCCAGACCGCGTGCAGGGTGCGGCTGAAAATGTCCTTGCCCGCGCTGTCGGTGCCGAACAGGTGGACATAGCCCTGATCCATGCCGAACAGATGGATGTTGCCGGGGATGAAGCCAAACAGCTTGTAACTGTCGCCCTGCACGAAGAACTGCACATAGCGCCGTTCATCCTCGTTCACCTTTTCCACCCAGCGGAAATTGGTGGCAAGCGAGCGTTCACGGGTGACCGTATGCAGGAAGGGGCGCAGGGAGCATCCGTTCTTGTCGCAGAACTTCGGTACCTGCGGCGCGCCGTTCAGGTAATCCTTGTCCCTCCCCGCGACCGTCGGGTCATAGGGCGACAGAAAGGGCGCGAACAGGCCCGACAGGATCAGCACCACCAGCACGGTGGCCGCCACCATGGCGGCGCGCTGTTTCTTGAAACGTGCCCAGATCAACTGCCGCTGCGAGGCGGTGAAATAGGCTTCCTTGGCGGTCTGGCTTGGGACAGTCATCGGATCACCTCAGGATGCTCTTGCGCACGCGCGGGTCGATCACCGCCAGCAGGATGTCGGTGGCAAAGTTCAACGTCACGATCGAGGCGGTCAGAAGGAAAATGATGGCGCCCGCCAGTTGCTGGTCGTTCGAGCGCGCCAGGGCTTCGAGCAGCAACGACCCGGCCTCGGTCAGGGTCAGGATCAGCGCCACGATGGGCAGTTCGTTGAAGATGCGGTTGAGGTCGAAACCCAGCGAATTGACGATCGGCCCCAGCGCATGCCGCGCCGGATAACGCCACAGCAGGCGCCGGCCATATAGCCCGCGCGCGGCGGCGGCGGTGACGTAAAGCTTGCCAATCTCGTCCGACATCAACGCGCGCACGGTTTGCAGGGCAAAGGCGGTGGCCGACCAACCCAGGATAAAGACCGGCAGCCAGGCATGTTTCAACAGGTCCAGCAGCCGGTCGACCGACCAGGGCGCCTCCTTGTATTCGGGCGAAAACAGGCCCGTCAGCGTCTCGCCGAAATAGACGGTCGAGATCAGCATCACCATCAGCGCCAGCAGGAAGTTCGGCATCGCCAGCCCCAGATAGCTGACCAAGCGCAGCGAGTTGTTCAGGTACGGATTGCGCGAGGCGGCCGAAATGATGCCGATCGGAATGGCGATCATATAGGCCACGAACAGCGCGCCCAGACAGATCCAGAGCGAGATCCAGAACTTGTCGCCCAAGAGTTGCGCGATATCGACGCGCAGGATGCAGCTATCGCCAAAATCGCCCCGGAACGCACCCGCAAGCCAGCTTGTCCATCGGGTCAGGAACGGTTGGTCCAGCCCCAGCCGGGCGCGCTCGGCCGCGATATCGGCCAGCGTGATGGCGGACCCTTGGGTGTTCTTATAGGCGAGGTACCGCTCGGCACAGTCGCCGGGCACCAGCTCCATCAGCGAAAAGACGATCAGCGACACGATCACCAGCGTGATCAATGCCATAACCGCCCGCGTGGCGGCAAATCGCGCGAAATGAAGCATCGAGACCTCGTCGAAGAGAAGGGAAAACGGGCAGCCGTGCCGCCCGCTTCCGAGGCGTCCTTATTCGCTCAGCCACCACTGGGCAGGGCGATAGGGATAGGTCCGGTAGAACTCATAGGACTGCGTCTTGAACTCGGGGAAGTTCTTGAGCTTGTTCGAGTGATAGACCGGGGCTGGGGCGTTGATGGTGCCGATGAAGAGAAGCTCGCCGGTCATGATCTCGACCATCTTCTGCGCGGCGGCAATCGAGGCATCCGTGCCAGGCGCACTGGATTGATAGGTATCCAGATGCCCCTTGAGCTCGGCCACCCATGCGGGCGGTTCCACCCCGGCGGAGCCGTTCGCGCTGATCCATTCAGCCCAGAGCATGCCGGTGCGCACATCGAAGTAACCGTCAAACGGCGGCACCCAAATCTCGCCATCGCCCAGAATCGAACCGGCAGGCTGACCCTTGCCCCACATCATCACGTCCAGCGTATTGGCCGATTGAGACGAGCGGTACTCGTCCGAAGTAACTTCCTTGATGGTGGTGGTCACGCCCACATCGGTCCAGTTCTGCGCGATCAGTTCCACCAGTTGCGAGGAACTGGCCTGAGTCGAGAACTGCCAATCCAGAACGAAGGGATCGCCATTGGGCAGATCGCGGTCGCCGTCGCCGTCCTTGTCGACCAGACCGACCTCGTCCAGCAAGGCGCGGGCGCGGTCGGGGTCAAAGGCGATCTCGTGGTTCGACCACTTCTCGTCAATGAATTCGGGGCGGGGAGAGAAGCCGATATATTGCGTCGGTGTGCCCAGACCGAATGCCACGACCTCGTTCAACTGATCGCGGTCGATCGCCACCGACATCGCGGCGCGGAACCGCACATCGTTGAAGATGGCGCGTTTGCCCAGATCCTCGGAGGTGACGTTGAAGGTGAGCGTCGCGCTGGCGATGCCCGGTTTCACGTCGACGGTGTAGTTGCCCTTTTCCTGGCCTTCCAGCAGCACCGGCGCCTGGGTCAGGTTGACCGCCTGCGATTTGTAATCCACCTCGCCGTTCAACAGCTTCAGCGTGCGGACTTCCTCGTCACCCACATAGGTCTCGTCCATTTCCGAGATATAGGGCAGCTGGTTGCCGACCGTATCCACCTGGAAGAAGTAGGGGTTCGCAACATAGTGCCGACCCTCGGTGGTTTCCTTCACCAGGATATGGCTTTCCAGCGTCGGCATAGTGTCCTTGGGCAACCCGGCCAGCTTGTCGCCCGCCGTCAGCATCGGCGAGGGCGTGTCCATCCAGTCCGAGTTGCCGTAATAGGCCTTGATCAGTTCGTACCCGTTTTCATAGCCAAGCGCCTGCGCATTGGCGTCCGCGTTGGCATCCAGCGCCGGGTGGAACTGTCCAAAGAAGTGCTTGGGCTGGAAGGGCTGCACATAGGTGAACGAGAAGGTTTCGATCAGGCCCGGCTTGGGCGCTTCCAGTGTGAACCGGACGGTGGTGTCATCGACAGCCTCGACCGTCATCGACTTGCCACCGGCCAGGGCGTAATCCTTGGGCTCGGCCATGACATTGGTGTCCATCATCAGGTTGTCATACCAGAACACCACATCGGCGGCGGTAAAGGGAGCGCCATCCGACCATTTGTGACCGGCGCGCAGATGCACCGTCAGCTGGGTGAAATCATCGTTCCATTCCCAGGACTTGGCGACATTCGGCACCACGGTTTGCAGGTCGTCGGAATAGCGGAACAGGTTCACGTGACGCACCGAGAGGAAATCCGAGGTGCCGGACTCGGTGGCGTTGGACAGGGCGTCAAACACCCCGCCATACTGGCCGATCCCGTCATAGGGGGCGACAACCAGCGGCTCGGAGGGTAGACGTTCAGCCAGCGGCGGTAGGTCCGGGTTTCCCTTGATCCGGGCGTTCAGATCACCAATCGCCGGGTTCTCTGAAAACTCCATCGTGCAGCCCGCGGCCGACTGGAACTCTGCCAGATCATATTGCTGTGGACTGGCTCCCGCAGCCACGCCCATCGGGTCGGCGACAGTGACCGCCGGGCAATTGGCAAGTGCCGCGCCCGGCAGGGCGATGGCTGCAACACCACAAAGAAGAATGCGTTTCATGAGACCTCCCATCGGTAAGAAAACGCTCAGTTCTGATTATTGCTCTGCCGCGTCGGGCAGAGGTGTCCGGGTCGTGATCCGGCCGGATTTCGAAGTAATATGCGTCCGCGCGCCCGCCCGGTTCAGCGCCTCGGCCAGCGGGTCGGGCGGGTCACCATCGGTGACTAGGTCCGTCACCTTGTCCATCGGACAAGCGACACAGGGCGCGGTCGCGGTGAATTTCCTGCAATCTGCGGCGACAATGACGCGCTGTGCATGTCCCGTGAGGGCACGTGTCAGTTCCGCCTCGCGCGGATTGTTGGCCAGAACACCCAGGTCCGGCGAAACCGCATCGGCGCCGATGATCAGCGCGTCATAAGAGAACTGTTTCGAGAACTCCTCGGCCGCACGACCGAAACTGCCGCGTTCGGCGCGCGAGACCTCACCGCCCGCCAGAAACACACGGCTGCCATTGTGATCGGCCAGCGCCGCAACGACCGAGATCGAGTTGGTGACAACGATCAGGTCCTTGAGCTCGCGCAACTGCTCGGCGACATAGGTGGTAGTAGAGCCGACATTCACAAAGATCGCCATGCCGTCCTGGATCAGGCTCATCACCCCCTTGGCGATGCGGGTCTTTTCCTTGGGCAATTGTTCCAGCGCACCCGAATACATCGGTGCATCCTGCGAACCGCGCAGGTAGGTGCCGCCGTGCACCCGTTCGACCTTCCCTTGCTTGGCCAGGGACTTGACCAACCGGCGAACGGTTTCTTCTGACACGTCCATGACCTGGGCGATCTGCCCGTTGCGCGCAGATCCACCAAGTCGGGCCAGCACATCCAGAAGCTCGTGCCCCCGGTGGGGAACTTTGGTGTCGGTATCCTTCATCATGCCAGCAAACACACAAATTTCGTCATAAATCCACAAAAAACAAAGACGAGTAACAGTTTGATGACCTTTCGAAGAAAGTTTCATCATTGATGTGGATATTTCGGGCTGGGCGCAAATGACCTGTGGCAAGGTCAGCGCTACTGGCATCAAAACCGCCATTGCTCAGAACGGGTCTAGGCGCAATAGCTGGGCAACCGCATGTCTGAAGGGGAGGCCAGGGATGGCAAGACAGATAACGGAACCTGCGCGCGAGATCGACGTTGTACACGAGACCGATGTGCTGGTTGTGGGCTCGGGGCCGGGCGGGCTGCCTGCCGCGCTGGCGGCGGCGCAGGCAGGGGCCGAGGTCACGCTGGTCGAACGGTTCGGCTGTTTCGGCGGCAACCTGACCGTGGTCGGAGTCGAGGGGATGCACTGGTATCGCCACGAACAGACCATCGAATCGAACGGCATCGCCCGCGAATTCGAGGAAAAGGCCAAGGAAATGGGCGCCGCCGTGCCCGAAAGCCAATCACTGAGCCACGAGATCGACAGCGAGGGTTTCAAGCTGGTCGCTGACCGCATGGTGCTGGACGAGCCCAATATCCGCCCTATGCTGCACCGCTTTTTCGTGGCACCCCTGATGGAGGGCGACACGATCATCGGTATCGTCACCGAATCGAAATCGGGGCGCGAGGCGATCCTGGCCAAGAGGGTGATCGATGCCACCGGCGACGCAGATGTAGTGGCCCGCGCCGGGGCGCCCGTTTACAAGACGCCTGCCGAACTGATGATGGCGGCTTCGGTCATGTTTAACCTGGCCGGGGTGGACAAGCAGCGTTTCATGGACGGGGTCAAGGCCGACCCGCAGACCTACAAGGATTGGGGTGGCGGCGAGTGGAATATCGAGACCTCGGGGAAAGAGGATGACATGTTCTCACCCTTCCTCAAGAAGCCCTTCCAGCAGGCGATCCGCGACGGGCTGATTCCGCCGCATCTGAATACCATCTCAGGCACCTGGGGCGCGGTGCATGACACCGGCGAACTTACCTATATGAACCTCATCCATCTCGATGGCTGCGACGGCACCGACCCCGACAGCCTGACGACTTACGAGATCGAGGGCCGCCGTCAGACCATGCTGGCCATCGAGGCGCTGCGCCGCTACACACCCGGATGCGAGAATATCCGGTTGCGTAACTTCGGCATGTCGATCGGCATCCGCGATACGCGCAAGGTTGATTGCCTTTACAACATGACCGAAACGGATGTGCGCGAGCAGGGCCGGTTTGAGGATTCCATCGGCATCTTCCCCGAGTTCATTGACGGCTACGGCATCCTGATCCTGCCCACCACCGGGCGCTATTTCCAGATGCCCTATCGCAACCTGCTGCCCCGCAAGGTGAAAAACCTGCTGGTCGCGGGCCGCATCACCGGTGGTGACCGGATCAGCCACGCCGCCACCCGCAACATGGCCTGCTGCGCGGTGACCGGGCAGGGGGCGGGTATCGCGGCGGCGCTATCGGTGAAATCGAACCGCCCGCTGGACGAGATCGACCCGCTGCTGATCCAGAAAGAACTGGAGCGCCAGGGCGGGCGCCATCACTGAACGAAAAAGGCCCCGCCGGATGGCGGGGCCCTTGATCTGGTTTCGAACGGATCAGCCGATGGCGACGGCCTTCACGTCCTCGTCGATATAAGGAACATACTGTTCGAAATTGTCGGCGAACATCTGCACCAGCTTGGCCGCCTGCTTGTCAAAGGCGCCCTGATCGTCCCAGGTGCGGCGCGGGTCCAGCAGAACTTCGGCCACGCCGGGCACCGATACCGGTACGTCAAAGCCGAAATTGGCGTCCTTGCGGAACTCGGCATTGTTGAGCGATCCGTTGAGCGCGGCGGTCAGCAGGGCGCGGGTCGCCTTGATTGGCATCCGGCTGCCAACGCCATAAGCGCCGCCGGTCCATCCGGTGTTGACCAGCCAGCAGGTCGCGCCGTGACGGGCGATCTTGTCGCGCAGCAGGTTGCCATAGACCTCGGGGCGGCGCGGCATGAAGGGCGCGCCAAAGCAGGTCGAGAATGTCGGCTGCGGCTCTGTCACACCCCGCTCGGTTCCGGCCACTTTCGAGGTGAAGCCAGACAGGAAGTGATACATCGCCTGCGCCGGGGTCAGCCGCGCGATCGGCGGCAGCACGCCAAAGGCGTCGCAGGTCAGCATAATGATGTTCTTGGGATGTCCGCCCAGCGCCGAGGCCGACGCGTTCGAGATGTATTCCAGAGGATAGGCGCACCGCATGTTGGCCGTCAGGCTGTCATCGTCGAAGTTCAGTTCCTTGGTCTCTTCATCGAACACCATGTTTTCGATGACGGTCGCGAACTTGGTGGTGGTGGCGTAGATTTCCGGCTCGGCCTCGGGGTTGAGGTTGATGGTCTTGGCATAGCAGCCGCCTTCGAAGTTGAAGGTGCCGCGATCCGACCAGCCGTGTTCGTCATCGCCGATCAGAACGCGCGCCGGGTCGGCCGACAGTGTGGTCTTGCCGGTGCCCGAAAGGCCAAAGAACACGGCGGTGTCGACCGGGTTGCCGACCGCGTGGTTGGCCGAGCAATGCATCGGCATCACGCCCTTTTCGGGCAGCATGTAGTTCAGCAGGGTGAACACCGATTTCTTGTTCTCGCCCGCATACTCGGTACCGCCGATCAGGATCAGCTTGCGATCGAAATTCATCGCGATCACGGTTTCGCTGCGGCAGCCGTGCTTGGCCGGGTCGGCCTGAAAGCTGGGGCAGTTGATGACGGTGAAATCGGCGATGAACTCGTTCAGATCCTCGCGCGCCGGACGGCGCAGCAGGTGGCGGATGAACAGGTTGTGCCAGGCCAGTTCGGTGACCATGCGCACGTTGATCGAATAGGCCGGGTCGGCGCCGCCGACCAGATCCTGCACGAAGTAATCCTTGCCCTTCATATGGGCCAGCATGTCGTTATAAAGCGCGTCGAACCCTTCGGGGCTCATCTCGGCATTGTTTTCCCACCAGATGCTGTCAGCAACGCCGGCGGTCTTGACCACGTGCTTGTCCTTGGGCGAGCGACCGGTGAACTTGCCGGTGGTGACCAGGAACGCCCCGCCATTGCCCAGCGTGCCTTCGCCCCGCTTCAGCGCCGCTTCGATCAGCGCCGGTTCCATGAAGTTGTAATAGACATTGCCCAGACCCTCGATGCCCTGATCTTCGAGGCGGAATTGCGGGTTAACCCGTCCAGATGTCATGCGTCATTCTCCGTGTGTCGGCGGCCCGGGACCATTACGGCACCATCGCGCCCTTTGGGCTTGGCTCCGGCGTTGGCCGGTGTGAGCGCCTCTTATCATGACGCTTTGGGACATGAACAGGACGCTTTGGCGCAGTTAGCGCAACCAAGTTGCAGTTTAGCGCAACCATGAATTTCCGGCCTATTTCAAGAGCATGGATTCAGAACTGGTTAGGATTTTTTTGTCTCAATCTCCCATCAGAGACGGGCGAATCGCAGTTTCGGATTGATTCGCAACGCCAAAAGAGCGATGAATGGAAAAAAAATAAGGCAGATGCGAGCAGATTAGGGGCACTCACGATGTCAAAGATTGCTTTGGTTGATGACGACAGAAACATTCTGACGTCCGTTTCGATGACTCTCGAGGCCGAGGGTTTCGAAGTTGAAACATATAACGATGGTCAGGCCGCCCTCGACGCGTTTAACAAGAAATTGCCGGATATGGCGGTCCTGGATATCAAGATGCCGCGGATGGATGGCATGGACTTGTTGCAGCGCCTGCGGCAGAAAACCCAGATGCCGGTGATCTTCCTCACCTCCAAGGACGACGAGATCGACGAGGTGCTGGGCCTGCGCATGGGCGCCGACGACTATGTCAAAAAACCGTTCTCGCAGCGCCTGTTGGTGGAACGGATCAGGGCGTTGTTGCGGCGGCAAGAGGCCGTGGCTGGCGACGTGACCGGCACCACACCTGAGACCAAGGTGATGGAACGCGGGCACTTGCGGATGGACCCGCTGCGCCACGCGGTCAGCTGGAAGGGCTCGGACGTTTCGTTGACAGTGACCGAATTCCTGCTGTTGCAGGCGCTCGCGCAGCGGCCTGGCTTCGTCAAAAGCCGCGATCAGCTGATGGATGTTGCTTATGACGATCAGGTCTACGTGGACGACCGGACCATCGACAGCCACATCAAGCGCCTGCGCAAGAAGATGCGTTCGGCCGATCCGGATTTCGCGGCGATTGAGACGCTGTACGGGATCGGCTACAGATATAACGAAGAATAAACACCCTGAACGGGCGGTACCGGGGGGATCGCGTGCGCGACACGGGCACCTCAGAGAATACTCACAACGGCGATGTTGTGCTGGGCGACGACTGGGTCGCCCCCAAAAGCACTGTGTCGCAGGAACTGCGCGTCAAGCGCGCACGGCGCAGCGTCTTTTCGCTGCGCGGCTCGCCGCTGACCCGCAAGATCATCACCTTTAACCTGATTGCACTGATCATTCTGGTAGCCGGCATTCTCTATCTGAACGATGCCCGCGACGGGCTGGTTGTTCAGCGCGCCGGGGCGATGGTTGGCGAAACCCAGCTGATCGCGGATGTGTTCGAGGCGCAGATCACCGACACGTCGCCCGTCAACCTTGCTACCGGCGACGGGTTCGATGTCAGCACGACGCTCGAGGGCCTTACGCTGCGGCGCGGGGCCGAAGTGTTTGTTTTCGACATGGCGCAGAGCCTGGTTGGGCAAACGAAGGGCGTCAAGGTTCACCCCGAGCTTGAAGCTCTGAACCGCGATGTGATCGGAACAACGATCATCACCGATACACTCAGCGCCCTCTGGGCTGGGGTATCTTCAGTGTTTGCTGGCCGGCAGCGGACCGAGGCACCACCACTGGAACAGCAGATCGCCAAACTAGTGCCGGATGCACTGAACGGTGAAAGCCGAATAGAAACTGTCCTGAACACCGCTGGCGGCACTGTGATCGCCGCGGCGACGCCGATCCTGCAAGGCGGCCGCCCGATTGGCGCCGTTGCGATGGCCAGCCCGGCGGGCGAGATCGACGCATTGGCGCGCCGTGATCGCGAGCGGGTCCTGCAAATGTTCGTCGTCGCGCTCCTTGTCTCGATCGGTCTCAGCCTCGTGCTGGCCTCGACCATTGCCAATCCGCTGGCGGATCTGGCCGAAGCTGCGGAACTGGGACGAGATCGTAATTCGCGCCAAATGAACCCGGGCCGCATCAGGATCCCGGACTTGTCGGCGCGCCCCGACGAGATCGGGCGTCTCAGTCGTGCTTTGCGCGGGATGGTATCGGCGCTCTACAACCGGATCGACGGCAACGAGCAATTCGCCGCCGATGTCGCCCATGAAATCAAGAACCCGCTCGCCAGCCTACAATCCGCCGTCGGCACGTTGCGTATGGTCAAACGCGAGGATCAGCGCGACAAGCTTTTGTCGGTAATCGAACATGACGTGCGCCGTCTGGACCGTCTGGTCAGCGACATCTCCAATGCCTCGCGGCTGGATGCCGAACTGGTCAAGGAAGAGGAGAAATCCTTTAACCTGATCGCGATGCTGGACAATCTCAACCAGTACCTGGGCGAGGATGCGCGCTCTAAGGGCATCGATTATATCACCGACATGCCACCCGATCCGATTGTCATTCAGGGGCTTGAGGCGCGGCTGGCACAGGTCTTTGTTAATTTGATCACCAACGCGATCTCCTTCTGTGAAGACGGCGACGCCATTCGGGTCTGGGCGCGGCGCCGCGCCAATCGTGTCCTGGTGGTGGTCGAAGACACCGGTCCCGGCATCCCGGACGAAGCGCTGGCTAAGATTTTCAAGCGCTTTTACTCGCAGCGCCCCGAAGAGCATTTTGGCAACAATTCGGGTCTGGGACTGGCCATCTCGAAACAGATCGTCGAGGCCCATGGCGGCGTCATCTGGGCCGAGAACATTCGCCCGACCGAGGCTGACGTGGCCTCGGATCCGCTGGGCGCCCGATTTGTCGTGGGCCTGCCGGTCTGATCCATGACACCGCCGGCGCTGGCCAACTTTGACACCGGCGAAACAGCCATCGTACACGCCTCCTGCGTTGCCCTGTCAGGGCGGGCGCTGCTGATCGTCGGGGCCTCGGGCAGCGGCAAGTCCACCCTGGCGCTCGACCTCCTGGCGCAGGGCGCGGGGCTGGTATCCGATGACAGGGTCACGCTGCGCCGAACCGAGTCTTCGGTCGTCGCCGGTGCCATTCCCGCAATCAGCGGCCTTGTCGAGGCGCGAGGCCTCGGCCTGTTGCATGCGCTCGTCCATGGCCCGGCATCTGTGGCCTGGGTTCTGGACCTTGACCAGGAAGAACCGCAGCGCCTGCCGCCTTTTCGGGAAATTCGCCTACTGGGACATTCCGTTCCCTTGCTTTTCCGTCCGCCCATACCCCATTTGGGTCCATCGCTTGCGCAACTGCTGAAAGCCGGGCGCGTCGCCCCAATTGGAATGGACCGATGACACAGGTATCGCAGATCGTATTGGTGACGGGCCCATCCGGCGCCGGGCGCTCAACCACGATCCATGTGCTCGAGGACCTTGGTTTCGAGGCGATCGACAACTTGCCGATGGGTCTCTTGGTACGTTTGATGGATGGGCCTACGCTTAATCGTCCGCTCGCGCTTGGAATAGACGTCCGCAACCGCGATTTTTCCACCGACGGATTTCTCGATCTGCTCAAGAATCTGGGAGCCATTGACGGGCTGCAAGTCACTACGCTCTATCTAGATTGCAGCGCCGAAGTCCTGCTGCGCCGCTTCTCGGAAACCCGCCGCCGACACCCGATGGCACAGGGCGCCAGTCCCGAGGCGGGCGTCGCCCGCGAACTGGATCTCTTGCAGCCGATCCGAGATATCGCGGATATTTTGATCGACACATCAATGATGAACGTCCACCAGCTGCGCGCCGAAGTCGAGCGGTGGTTTGCTCCGTCCGAGGGACGTCAGCTTGCGGTTTCAATCGAGAGTTTTTCGTACAAACGCGGGCTGCCGCGTAGCCTGGACATAGTGTTTGATTGCCGTTTTCTTGCCAATCCGCATTGGGACCCCGAGTTGCGGGCCGCAGACGGCCGCGACCCGGATGTCGCGGCCTTTGTCGCGTCCGATGAGCGTTATGGCCCCTTCTTTGACAAGGTCAAGGATATGCTGATTTCCCTGCTGCCGGCATTCCGCAGCGAGGGAAAGGCGCATCTCAGTGTCGGATTTGGCTGTACCGGCGGGCAGCACAGATCGGTCGCGCTCGCCGAAGCGGTCGCAAAGGCCCTTGCAGATGCAGGCCAGCAAGTGTCAATTAGGCACCGCGAGATGGAACGCCGCAGAATGGATGTGAGGCCGGATTGATCGGAATTGTGATCGTTGCGCATGGTGGGCTGGCAAAGGAGTATCTGGCCGCGATGCAGCATGTGGTCGGCCAGCAACCCGGGTTGGCGGCCATCACCATCGAGGCCGATCATGATCGTGAGGCCAAGCAGCAGGAAATCATCGCCGCCGCGGACGCGGTCGATACCGGCGATGGAGTGGTTGTGGTAACCGATCTCTTTGGCGGCTCTCCGTCAAATCTCAGCCTGCGAGCCTGTGCTCCGGCGAACCGGCGCATTCTCTACGGTGCCAACCTGCCGATGCTGATCAAGCTGGCCAAGAGCCGCCATTTGCCGGTGGGCGACGCGGTGCGGGCCGCGATGGAGGCGGGCCGCAAGTATATCAACACTCAAAACGTTTCCCTCGATTGACCCTGGACGGATTTGCATGGCGCGACGCAGTTTAAAGATAGTCAACGAAAAGGGCCTGCACGCCCGGGCCTCGGCCAAGCTGGTCGAGGTTGTCGAAGGGTTCGATGCCACAGCCGAGGTCTCGCGCGACGGGCTTTCGGCCTCAGGCGACAGCATCATGGGCCTTTTGATGTTGGCAGCATCCCGCGGAACCACTATTGACGTCGAGACGGACGGGCCCGATGCCGATGCCCTGGCGGATGCGCTGGAAGCTCTGGTCAACGACAGGTTCGGCGAAGGCCATTGACCCAATCCGCGCAAGCGGTGCGAAGAACGGAAAAACACATATTGGCGGAAACCGCGCATAACGACAAGTCGACCGGGGCGGTGGACCAACCGGCACCGCAGGGCGAGATCTATGACCGCCGGACGCTGACCTATGCCAATTCCTTCGATGATCCCTGGACCAGCTTCGCCATTCGCGCCATCGAATGGTGCACCGGCAAGCTGACGATCCTGCGGATGGTCAGCCGCTTCGAAAAACAAAACGAGAAGTATCGCGGGCAAAAGTTCTGGGATGGCGCACTCAGGATCATGGGCATCGACCTTCTGACACCCGCCGAGCAGATCGCCCGTATCCCGCGCGAAGGCCCAGTGGTGGTGGTCGCCAACCACCCCCATGGCATGGTTGACGGCATGATCCTGGCCGAGCTTGTAGGCCGAGTCCGGCAAGACTACCGCATTCTCACCCGCTCGGTACTGACCGGGCTGGACGAGGCCGCGACCAGTTTCATGATCCCGGTACCGTTCCCGCATGACCCCGAAGCACAACGCAAGATGGTCGAGATGCGCGCCAAGGCGATGGACCACCTCAAAGCCGGTGGAGTGGTGGCGCTGTTCCCGTCCGGCGTGGTGATGTCCTCGGACAGCTGGTGGGGCAAACCCGTCGAACGTGAATGGAACGTGTTTACCGCCCAGATGATCCGCCGCTCTGGCGCCCGGGTGGTGCCGATCTACTTCCCCGGTCGCAATTCACGCGCCTATCAGATCGCCTGTCAGGTTTCGCCTATCCTGCGCCAGGGCCTGCTGCTGCACGAGATCGTGCGCTCTTGCAAGAAACCGCAGGCACCGGTGATCGGCGAACCGGTCTCCGAGAGCGATATGGAGCTGCTGGGCCGCGATCCGCGCGGTTTCATGGCCTGGCTGCGCCGCCACACGCTGTCTCTCGGCGACAAGTCCTGACCCCGGACCCCATTTTGCCAGAAATATTCCGGGGGAGCCGCCCGGAACGGGCGGCGGGGGCAGTGCCCCCTCAGCGCGTCGGAACCGGCACCTCGCCGCGATAGTCGTAGAACCCGCGCTGGGTCTTGCGGCCCAGCCAGCCCGCCTCGACATATTTGGTCAGCAAGGGGCAGGGGCGGTACTTGGTATCGGCCAGCCCGTCATGCAGCACGTTCATGATCGCCAGGCAGGTATCCAGCCCGATAAAATCGGCCAGTTCCAGCGGCCCCATCGGGTGATTGGCGCCCAGCTTCATCGACTCGTCGATGGAGCGCACGTTGCCTACCCCTTCATAAAGCGTATAGACCGCCTCGTTGATCATCGGCATCAGGATGCGGTTGACGATGAAGGCCGGAAAATCCTCGGCGCTGGCAGCCGTCTTGCCCAGCTTGTCGACCACCGCCTTGCACGAGGCAAAGGTCTCCTCATCCGTGGCGATACCCCGGATCAGTTCCACCAGCTGCATTACCGGCACCGGGTTCATGAAGTGGAATCCCATGAACCGCTCGGGCCGGTCCGTGCGGCTAGCCAGGCGGGTGATAGAGATCGAAGAGGTGTTCGAGGTCAGGATCGTATGCGGCAGCAGATGCGGTTGCAGATCCTCAAAGATCGCCTGCTTGATGGTCTCCCGCTCTGTCGCGGCTTCGATCACCAGGTCGGTCTTGCCGATATCGGCCAGCGTCAGCGTGGTCGAGATTCGCGCTAGTGCGGCCTCCATCTCGCCTTCGCCAATCTTGCCGCGGCTGGCCTGGCGCGCCATGTTGCCGCGAACAATGGTCAGAGCATTGTCCAGCGCCTGCTGACTGACATCGCTGAGCAGCACGTCATAGCCCGCAAGGGCCATCACATGGGCAATCCCATTGCCCATCTGTCCCGCACCGATCACCCCGACCTTCTGAATGTCCATCGCTGTTCTGCCCCTGCTTACGTTGCGGCGACCATATCGGCAGGCCGGGGGCGGCGGCAAGGGGGAGTGACCCGATCAATTCGCTTCAAATCCGCGCATTAGGCGAATCGCAACGGTTGCGGCGCCAAGGTGATCATCGGGTGAAAAATCAAGAATGGTGGGAGCCATGAGTTATGAATTGCCGGGCGCGGGGGCGCCCGATGCCGTAACCTGTCGGTATGGCGTGTCCAAGCTGCGCTTTCGCGGCCCGTGTCGCGATCTGTCTGCACCGTATCTGGCCTGTATCGGGGGGAGCGAAACCTATGGCCGCTTTGTTGCGGCCCCCTATTCCGCACTGTTGGAGGCGCGCCTGGGCGAGGCCTGTGTCAACCTCGGCAGCGTCAACAGCGGGCTGGATGCCCTGTTGCATGACCCCGAGTTGTCGCGCATCGCCACGGGGGCCGAGGCCTGCATCCTGCAACTGCCTGCTGCGCATAACCTGTCGAACCGGCTCTACCGCGTGCATCCGCGTCGCAACGACCGGTTCCTCCAGGCCTCACCGCTGCTGGCGCGCCTGTACAACGAGGTGGACTTCACCGAGTTTCATTTCAACAAGCACATGCTGGGGCAGCTCCACACGGTGTCGCCGGACCGTTTCGCAACCGTCCGGACCGAGCTGCAACAGGCCTGGTCGGCCCGGATGCGCAGCCTGATCGACGCTTTTGGTGGCCGCGTGATCCTGCTGTGGCTGCGTTACAAACACATGCGGCCCGACGATCCGGCCGAGGCGCTGGGCACCGAACCGCTGATGGTGACGCCCGAGATGGTCGCGGCCCTTGCACCGGCGACGTTGGACACCGTCGAGGTCCAGGTGCAGATGGCGGGCCAGTCGGACGAGCTGGACGACATGATCTTCGGCATGCTGCAAGAACCCGCCGCCGAACATATGATCGGCCCGGCGACGCATCGCCTCATCGCGGACAGGCTGTTTCGGGCCTTGCAGGATCTCGACACCTGAAACGCGAAAGGCCCGCCATGTGGCGGGCCTTTGCAAAGTTCTTACCGAAACACTCTTGCCCGGCCTCAGCCGAGTTTCTCGGTCAGTTCCGGAACCGCCTGGAACAGGTCGGCCACCAGGCCAAAGTCGGCAACCTGGAAGATCGGCGCTTCTTCGTCCTTGTTGATGGCGACGATGATCTTGGAGTCCTTCATGCCGGCCAGGTGCTGGATCGCACCCGAGATGCCAACCGCGACGTAGAGCTGCGGCGCAACGACCTTGCCGGTCTGGCCCACCTGCCAGTCGTTAGGGGCATAGCCCGAATCGACCGCTGCGCGGGATGCACCGACAGCGGCGCCCAGCTTGTCGGCCAGACCTTCGATCAGTTTGAAGTCCGCTTCCGAACCCACGCCACGACCGCCAGAAACGACGATCCCGGCCGAGGTCAGCTCGGGGCGGTCAGAGGCCGCCACCTTGTCCTCGACCCATTCGCTCAGACCCGGGTTGGCGCCGACCGAGATGGTCTCGACCGGGGCGGACCCGCCCTGACCTGCGGCGTCAAAGGTCGAGGTGCGGAAGGTGATGACTTTCTTGGCATCCTTCGACTTGACGGTCTGCACGGCGTTGCCGGCATAGATCGGGCGCTCGAAGGTCGAGCCATCGACCACGTCGGACACGTCCGAGATCACCATCGCGTCCAACAGCGCTGCCACGCGCGGCATCACGTTCTTGGCGTCGGTGGTGGCGGGGGCAACGATATGCTCGTACCCATCGGCGAGACTCACGATTAGCGCGGCGGTTGCTTCGGCCAGGCGATGACCCAGCGAGGCATCCTCGGCGACCAGCACCTTCGACACGCCGTCGATCTTGGCGGCGGCTTCACCGGCGGCCGCGGCGGATGCGCCTGCGGCCAGAACGGTCACATCACCCAGCGCCTTGGCGGCGCTCACCGCCTTGGCGGTTGCGTCGACCGACAGTTCGCCACCGGTCACTTCGGCAAGGAGAAGAACAGCCATTACACAGCCCCCGCTTCTTTCAGTTTCGCAACCAGCTCGTCGACCGAGCCGACGATGATGCCCGCGGCGCGCGCCGGCGGCTCTGCGGTCTTGACGATTTCCAGACGCGGGCTGACATCGACGCCGTAGTCGGCGGCGGTTTTCTCATCCAGCGGCTTTTTCTTCGCCTTCATGATGTTGGGCAGCGACGCATAGCGCGGCTCGTTCAGGCGCAGGTCCACGGTGATGATCGCGGGCATCTTGACCTTGATGGTCTGCAAGCCGCCGTCCACCTCGCGGGTGACCAGCGCGTGATCACCCTCGACGCTCAGTTCCGAGGCAAAGGTGCCCTGGGACCAGCCCAAGAGCGCCGACAGCATCTGTCCAGTGGCGTTCATGTCGTTGTCGATTGCCTGTTTGCCAGCCAGAACGATGCCGGGCTGCTCTTCCTCGACGATCTTCGCCAGGATCTTGGCTACGGCCAGCGGCTCGATATCGGTGTGCACGTCATCGGCAGCGACCACCAGGATGGCGCGGTCAGCGCCCATGGCCAGCGCGGTGCGCAGGGTTTCCTGCGCCTGCTTGACACCAATCGAGACCACGACGATCTCGTCGGCCTTGCCGGCTTCCTTCAGACGAATTCCCTCTTCGACGGCAATCTCGTCGAACGGGTTCATCGACATCTTCACATTGGCGAGATCAACACCCGATCCGTCCGCTTTGACGCGAACCTTCACGTTGTAGTCGATCACGCGCTTGACGGGTACAAGGACCTTCATCTTTGCGTTTTCTCCTTCAAAAACGGCAAGCCGCCATGCGACTCCCAATGCTCTCGCCGCGTTTGATAGCGACTTGACGCGCGCCGGGACAGGGCAAAATCGTCACGTCATGTGCAATCGACGTCGCGTTTTCGCTAATTCATGTACCGCATGGGAAATTTTGTTACCCCACCGGACGGTCGATGGCGGGCGAAAACTAGGGAAGCGGTCATGGAGTTCGGGGGCTCTACCTATACGAATGGCTGTTCCGCCTGCCGTACCGATCCTGAAGGCAATCCGATAGAACTTTGGCGACCGGTCTGAACTGGACGGAGCCAAAAAAATCAAATTTTTTAGAGGAAATTCTTGTTCGAGAATTTTCTCTCTGCCCCAAGGGGTCCAACAGTTTTCAGAGCTTCGGCTCAGCGGTTCGCCCCGGGAACCCACAAGACATCGTCCTTGCCACCGTTGTTGGCGGTGCGGGCGGCGACGAAAAACCAGTCACTCAGGCGGTTCAGATAGGTGATCGCCTCAGGGTTCACCGTCTCGCTTCCGGCCAGTTCCACTACCAGCCGCTCGGCGCGCCGGGCCACGGTGCGGCAGACATGGAGATGCGCGGCCAAAGTCGAGCCACCCGGCAGGATGAAACTGCGCAGCGTGTCGAGACCGGCGTTCATTGCGTCGATCTCGGCCTCCAGCCGGGCCACCTGATTGGCGGCCATGCGCAGCGGAGGGTACTCCGCCTGCGCATCCTTCTCCATATCCGGGCGGCACAGGTCCGCGCCCAGGTCAAACAGGTCGTTCTGGATATGCGACAGCGCCTTGTACACCTCTCCCTCGGCCACCAGCCGTGCCACTCCCACAAAGCTGTTCAGCTCGTCCACCGTGCCATAGGCGCTTACCCGGTCCGAGTATTTGGCGACCCGCTCGCCATTGCCCAGGGCGGTCTGCCCCTTGTCGCCGGTACGGGTGTAGATCTTGTTCAGGACCACCATGGATCAGTTCCCCGTGCCGCGCAGATAAACGTAGAGCACGATCAACACGACCGCGATGAACTGCATCAACAGGCGCAGCTGCATCATCTTGTTGCCGTACTTGGCGTTGAACGCGCCGCCCTTGGCAAATCCGCCCAGCCCGATCATCAGAACGACAACGACCGAAGCCATTGCCATCAGCAGCACGATCATCAACAGGTCCATGTGGCGCCTCGCCTTTGCAATTTCGTCGTTGTGGGTGATCTAGCCGGGCACGGCGCAAAAGCGAACCGCTTTTTCGACTCAGACGCGCCCCAGTACCGCGTCGCTCAACCGGGTTGGCAGGATTCGGCGTAGGATTCCGGCGATATAGGTCGGCGTGGTGACATAATAACGCGGCGCCGGTCGCCGCGCCTCCAGCGCGTGGATCAGCTTGGCCGTCACCGCCGAGGGCGGCAGTTCGAACCGGTCTGGCCCGCGATCTTCATACAGCCGTTTCAGCAGTCCGCCTTCGTACTTGTCGCGCAGCGCCGAGTTCTGCCAGTCGATGAACCGCTCGAACTGTGGGATCGCCTTTTCCCGCAGTTTCGAGGTGATCGGCCCCGGCTCGATCAGCACCACATGTATGCCGGTGCCCTGCAACTCCAGCCGCAGCGTGTCGCTCAGCCCTTCCAGCGCGAATTTGGTCGCCGTGTAGGCGCCGCGCCAGGGATAGGCCACCAGTCCCAGAACCGACGAGCATTGTACGATCCGCCCGTGCTCCTGTGCCCGCATCACCGGGATCACCAGGCGCGTCAACTCGTGCCAGCCAAAGAAGTTTGCCTCGAAGATATGCCGCAGTCCTTCGGTCGGCACGTCCTCGACCGCGCCGGGCATGCCAAAGGCCCCGTTGTTGAACAGCGCATCCAGCGTGCCGCCGGTTGTGGCTAGAACCTCGCTCAGCCCGGCAGAGATGGTGTCGGCATCGGCATAGTCGATCAGCGGACTTTCGAACCCCTGCGCCCGCAGCCGGTCACAGTCGCGCTGCTGCCGACAAGAGGCAAAGACCCGCCAGCCCTGCGCCCGCAAGCCATGCGCGGCCGCCAGGCCGATGCCCGACGAACAGCCGGTGATGAGAATGGATTTCGACATTGGGTTGACCGCACCGGCTCAAGTTTCGCCTAGTGCTAGGCGCTGGATCCGCTCGCGGCAATGCTTCGGGTGCCTTAGTTCGACTTTTTGCTGACAAGTGACGCGGCTATCCAACCGATCTGTTGTTCCGGCAACACACGCAGCCGCAACCAGCCGGTGCCGGTGTCGTCCAGCACTTCGACCTTGTGGCCGACAGTCAGGCGGGCGATCACCGGATAGATCGTGCCTGGCCCGTCCCGCATGTTCACCCGTGCCGCCGTGACCTCGCGCAGATCCGGGACAGCGGGCGCGCTGGCTTCTGGCGTTGCTTCGTCCTGTTCGGGACCGGGTTCGGTCGGCTCCACGCGAAACGACAACGCGCCCTGTTCGAGAGAGGCCAGTGTGATTGTCTTGCCTGGATCGGTCTCAAAAAATGTCAGTCCCTTGCCCAAGGTGGCCCGGGTTCGGGCCAGCACTGCCAGCCGCTCTTCCGAGGTCAGGCTGCTTAGCGCAACCGTTTCTTCTTCTACTGCCGGTTCCGGCTTGCGTGGGGTCAGTTTGACTTTGGCCACCAATGTTGCCGGTTCCGTCTTGACCAGAGGCGCGGCGGGTTTCTCAAGGGCGGCGGCAACCTGTTCTGCCTTGGGCGCGCGCACGCCGCGCGGTTCAAAATCCTTACCCCCGCTGAGCTCCCAGAAAGCCCAGCCGAGAAACAGAAACGAAATGATGACAAAGCGCATGACACGCGCCTCCCGGAATTCAAGCGAACAAAATTCGATGACAAAACAGGCCGCAGACTGGCCTGATAAATCTTAGCATAGCCGGGGGTATGAGTCTAAAAAGGGACAAATCTTTTGGGTTTTCCCCGCTACTGTCCAGAAACCCGGACTTGTCCCCAGCAAATTCCACGCCTGTTGCTTTACCAGAAACGGCAGAGCGCGTATCACATCATCTATGAGCGAAACGATCGACGACCCCAACATGAAGGAAGGCGGTGGGCAAGAAGTGGCCGAACCGCTGCGCCGCGCCATTGGCGAGCGGTACCTGACCTATGCGCTAAGCACGATCATGCACCGGGCATTGCCCGATGCGCGCGACGGGCTAAAACCGGTGCATCGCCGGATTCTCTATGCCATGCGCGAATTGCGACTCAGTTCCGGGGGCGGGTTCCGCAAGTCGGCCAAGATCTCGGGCGACGTGATGGGCAACTATCACCCGCATGGGGATGCCGCGATCTATGATGCGATGGCGCGTCTGGCGCAGGATTTCAACGTTCGTTACCCGCTGGTCGACGGGCAGGGGAACTTCGGGAATATCGACGGCGACAACCCGGCGGCCAGCCGCTACACCGAAGCGCGAATGACCATCGTGGCTGAGGCGCTGCTGGATGGTCTGAACGAGGATGCGGTCGATTTTCGCGACAACTATGACGGCACGCTCACCGAACCGGTGGTGTTGCCGGCGCAGTTTCCGAACCTCTTGGCCAATGGCAGCAGCGGCATCGCGGTGGGCATGGCCACCAACATCCCGCCCCATAACATTGCCGAGCTGTGCGACGCCTGCCTGCATCTGATCAAGACGCCCGATGCGCGCGACGACACGCTGTTGAACTACGTGCCCGGTCCCGATTTCCCCACCGGCGGCATCATCGTCGAACCGGCCGAGAGTATCGCCCAGGCCTATCGCACCGGGCGGGGCAGCTTCCGGCTGCGCTGCAAATACGAGGTCGAGGATCTGGGCCGTGGCCAATGGCAGATCGTGGTCACCGAGATCCCCTATCAGGTCCAGAAATCGAAGCTGATCGAAAAGCTGGCCGAGGTCATCCAGACCAAAAAGGTGCCGATCCTCGCCGATGTGCGCGACGAGAGCGCCGACGATATCCGGGTCGTGCTGGAGCCGCGCACCAAGAACGTGGATCCCGAGGTGCTGATGGGGATGCTCTACCGCAACTCAGATCTCGAGGTGCGGTTCAGCCTGAACATGAACGTGCTGATCGACGGGGTCACGCCCAAGGTCTGTTCGATGAAGGAGGTGCTGCGCGCCTTCCTCGACCACCGGCAAGAGGTGCTCTTGCGCCGCTCGCGCCACCGGCTGGGCAAGATCGACCACCGGCTCGAAGTGCTCGAAGGCTTCATCATCGCCTTCCTCAATCTCGACCGGGTGATCGACATCATCCGTTACGACGAGGATCCGAAGGCCGCTCTGATGCGCGAGGAATGGGGCGTCGACCACCCCCGCGCGCTGAATGAGGGTGATTATGTCTCGCCCGCGCCGGGCGAGGGCGAGTTGAGCGAGGTTCAGGCCGAAGCCATCCTCAACATGCGCCTGCGCAGCTTGCGCCGATTGGAAGAGATGGAATTGATCCGCGAGCGCGACGCCCTGATGGCCGAGCGCGCCGAGATCGAAGACTTGCTGGCCGATCCCGACCTGCAATGGGCGCGCATCTCGGAGCAGTTGAAAGAGACAAAGAAGACCTTTGGCAAGGACTACCCCGGCGGTGCCCGCCGTACCCGCTTTGCCGAGGCGGGCGAGGTCGAAGAGGTTCCGCTGGAGGCGATGATCGAGCGCGAGCCGATCACCGTGGTCTGCTCGCAGATGGGCTGGATCCGCGCCATGACCGGCCATATCGACCTGACCCGCGAGTTGAAGTTCAAGGACGGCGACGGCCCGCGCTTCATCTTCCACGCGGAAACCACAGACAAGCTGCTGATCTTTGCGTCGAACGGGCGATTCTATACGGTCGGCGCGTCGAACCTGCCCGGTGGCCGCGGCATGGGCGAACCCCTGCGTCTGATGGTCGATCTGCCCAACGAGGCCGAGATCGTCGATATCCTGATCCATCGTCCCGGCCGCAAGCTGATCGTCGCCTCGAACGCGGGCAACGGCTTCCTCGTGCCCGAAGAGGACGTGCTGGCTCAGACCCGAACCGGTAAGCAGGTGCTTAATGTCGGCGCCGACGAGCGCGCGCTGATCTGCCACCCGGTTCAGGGCGACCATGTGGCGGTGGTGTCGCAGAACGGCAAGTTCCTGGTGTTCCCCATCGCCGAACTGCCCGAAATGGGTCGTGGCAAGGGCGTTCGCTTGCAAAAGTACAACATGGCGCGCGGCCGCCAGGGCACACTCGAACTCGACGGTGGCCTGTCGGACGTGACCACGTTCAACTGGGACGAGGGGCTTAAATGGTCGATGGGCGGCGACAAGACCCGTCACGAGACCGATCTGGGCCAATGGCTGTCAAAACGCGCCGGTGTCGGCAAGAAACCGCCATACGGCTTCCCCCGAACCTATAGATTCACGTGATCAAAAGGGCGCGATTGGTGAAATCCGGGCGATGCCGCTTGGCATGAGGGGCATCGCTGCGCTACATCCCCCCAAACCCAAGGCCTGTCGAGACATGTTCATGATCCGTATTCTTGCCCTGTTGACCGGGATGGCCCTGCTGGCCGCCTGCACCGCCGCGACCCCCGAAGAGCCGCTTGAGGATCTCGGCGAATTCAAGCTGGGCCACTATGTGGTCTTTGCCGGCAAGGCGCAAAAGGGCCCGATCTCGCGCGATGCCACCGCCGAGGAATGGGAGGCCGCGCTGAAAACCGCCGTAGGCGAACGGTTCCCGCAATACCAGGGCTCGCAATTCTATCATCTCGGCATCAGCGTCGAGGGCTACATGCTGGCCCCCCCGGGCGTGCCGGTGGTCTACAGCCCGAAATCGGCGCTGATCATCAATGTTACCGTCTGGGACGACGCAACTCAGAGCAAGCTGAACCCCGAGGTCGAACAGTTCACCGTGTTCGAGGCCACCACGGGCGAATCCTGGCTGATCGGATCGGGCAATGCCCGCACCCGCGAGGAACAGCTGCTGGGTCTGTCACGCAACGCGGTCGGAGAGATCGAGGACTGGCTGGTCGAGATGCAAAAGGAAAAGGGCTGGTTCAACAAGCGGCCAGAGGCCGCGCCCGCCTCGGATGCGGCCACCGGGCTGCTGAAACCGCTGGAAGGCTGACAATCGGTCACGATTGGCTTGATTTTCTTCTTTGAACCAAATATCCCGCGCGCGCAGATGCAACCCGGGACCAAGGGTCCCCCAAACCGCAAAAGGGCGCCTGAGGAATGGCAAAGGAAAAGTTCGCGCGTACGAAACCGCACGTCAACATCGGCACGATTGGGCACGTTGACCACGGCAAGACCACGCTGACCGCAGCAATCACGAAGTATTTCGGCGACTTCAAGGCGTATGACGCGATTGACTCGGCGCCCGAGGAGAAGGCGCGCGGGATCACGATCTCGACCGCGCA